>LJVB01000003.1 GCA_001304215.1 Acidithiobacillales bacterium SM1_46
TTTGGCGTCAAGCCACGTTGGCTTGAGGAGCAATCGCGCACTACCCGCGAAAACGCCGAACTAACACGTGCCATCTTGCGCCGTGAACGCATTGGACGCATCTACCTTGTTACCCATGCCTGGCACATGCCACGCGCGATGTATGCCTTCAGCGCAGCCGGCGTGGACGCCGTCCCAGCGCCGATTGGCTTTCACACGTTGTCGGCAGCGGATCGCACCTATTTGGGTTATCTGCCCAGCAGTCACGGACTCAGCATGAGCAGTCTTGCAATCCGGGAACGCATCGGCTTGCTGTGGTACAAGAGCAAGTCATTCGCGCCGACGCGGGCGAGCCCGACGCCAAGACCGGAGAGCTGACCTCTGCCAGCGGCTGCGACGGCGTAGCCGAAAAACCTTTTCCCGCAATTGGGTGAGTCCCCGCTCCCGCATGCGTGCTTCTGCCGCAAGAATGTCCTCATCCAGGAGGCGGTCGATTTCGTACCGCGCACCGTAGAGCGCTCGCACCTCATCCTCCCCAACGCTAAACGGTGGGCCCGACATCTCGGCCTGCGGGTACTCCATGGTGACTAGCAGCATTGGCAACGGGGCCGGCAGAAGGGTCTGCAGGTGCGATGCATAGCGGGCACGCATGTGCATGGGAAGCGCCACCAGTGCGGCCCGATCGTAAATTCCGCTGACATCGGCCAGATTTTCGGTAGCAAGGTGAAAATAGTCGCCGCATAGCAGCACAATCTCTCCCGCCGACCAGCGCTCAAACTCGCCCACCCGGTCGACGACGGGCGAGAGCGCGTTCTCGGCAAAGAAGTCCCGCACCGCGACCGGGCTCAGCTCTACTCCAAGTACGCGATGGCCCTGCGCTGCCAGCCAAATCATGTCGCGACTCTTACCGCACAGTGGCACTAAGATCCGGGAACCTGGCCCAAGCCCGAGCGTTGGCCAGAATGCAAGCACATGGGGGTTCACCTCCTCGCGGTGAAACCCGATCAAGTTCTTCTGCCAGCGATCCAACCAGAATTCGCGATCCATCTTGTCGTCCTTGGAGCTCCGATCAGGCGTCTTGGATGCGACTGTCTCGCATCCGTTTCAGCCAGTCTTCGATCCTCGGCGTCAACGTCTCAATGGACGCGTACCCCGCCGTCAGCAATGTCGCTGCTTGCTCGTCCACCAATGCAACGGTTGGAAATCCGTGCACACCGAAATCGCGCGAAAGCTGAAAGTGCGTCACAGTCTTGTCCTGGAATTCTGGCAAGTGAAAGGCTTGAAGGAACCTGTCGCGGTCCACTCCGTTCTGATCGGCAATTCCCGCGAGCACATCGCTGCGAGTGATATCGCGTCCTTCGGCGTAAAACGCCTGCTGCAGTGAACGCAAGAACCCGAGCGTCCTGGCCGATTCCAGCTCCGCC
The DNA here is from genome assembly GCA_001304215.1 of Acidithiobacillales bacterium SM1_46. Taxonomy (GTDB): domain Bacteria; phylum Pseudomonadota; class Gammaproteobacteria; order Acidiferrobacterales; family Sulfurifustaceae; genus SM1-46. The sequence continues at coordinate 1,404 of LJVB01000003.1, forward strand.
ATGGTCACCACGGCGCGGCAAGCGGGTTCGGTGTCATAGACGAAACCATCGGGAAGTGCGCCATCGAAAAGAAACGGCTGCCCCGTGCACTCGCGCACCGCTTGCCAGTGATGCAGGATTTCCTCGCGGAACGGACCGTCGGTCGGCACGGTGTTGCCTGCCCGCAAGCCGCCCATTACGCAGTGGATCGAGATGGCATCACGATAGCGCTCGGCCAGTCCGGCGATAACCGGCGAGAAGCCCCAGCACCACGAACACATAGGGTCCGCAAAATAGAGCGCCGTCGGGGCGGGCGCCACCAGGCCAATCGCTTGAAGATGCTTCCAGAGTGGAGATGGGTCGGTCATTGCGTTCTTATGGGCGGCGGCTCGACATTAGCATGCTGGGCGTGTTGTCGCGGGTAAAGGGTGCGGGACACCCGCCATTGCTAAACGGGTTTGTGCACGGATACCGATAGAAAATTGGAGAGAATGGTGGGCCCGCCAGGACTCGAACCTGGAACCAAGAGATTATGAGTCTCCTGCTCTAACCATTGAGCTACAGGCCCGCTGGGCGGATTCTAACAGCAGCGCCCGGCGCCGGACCAAAACAAAAAGGGCCGCAATAGCGGCCCTTTTTGATTCCGTTGCGCTGGCGCTAATCGAGAAAACTGCGCAAGTGCTCGGAGCGCGACGGATGCCGCAGCTTGCGCAGTGCCTTGGCCTCGATTTGGCGAATGCGCTCACGCGTGACGTCAAACTGCTTGCCCACTTCTTCCAAGGTGTGGTCGGTGTTCATTCCGATCCCAAAGCGCATGCGCAATACCTTGGCCTCGCGCGGTGTGAGCGTCTCGAGAATATCCGAGGTAGCGTATTTCAGCCCTGCGATCGTCGCCGCATCGGGCGGTGCCACGGTGTTCGCATCCTCGACGAAATCGCCAAGATGCGAGTCCTCATCGTCGCCGATCGGCGTCTCCATTGAGATCGGCTCCTTGGCAATCTTCAGCACCTTGCGAATCTTGTCCTCGGGCATGTCCATCCGCTTGGCCAGTTCTTCGGGCGTCGCCTCGCGGCCCATCTCCTGGAGCATCTGGCGGCTGATGCGGTTCAGCTTGTTGATGGTCTCGATCATGTGCACCGGGATACGAATAGTGCGTGCCTGATCGGCGATCGAACGAGTGATGGCCTGGCGAATCCACCAGGTTGCATAGGTCGAGAACTTGTAGCCGCGGCGGTACTCGAACTTGTCGACCGCCTTCATCAGGCCGATGTTACCTTCCTGGATTAGATCGAGGAACTGCAGCCCGCGGTTGGTGTACTTCTTGGCAATGGAGATCACGAGGCGCAGGTTGGCCTCCACCATCTCCTTCTTCGCGCGCCGCGCCTTGGCCTCGCCGATCGACATGCGACGGTTCACTTCCTTCAATTCCGAAATCGGGATGCCGACGCGGTCTTCGAGCGTCTTCAGCTTGGTCTGAGATGCCAGAATGGTCTCGCTGTTCACCTCGATAGTGTGCGAGTTGCCCTCGCCGCACTTGATGGCCTTCTTGACCCAGCGCTTGTTGGTCTCATTGCCGGGAAACAGCTTGATGAAGGTCTTGCGCGGCATGCGCGCCTTGCCCACACAGACGTCCATGATGACTTTTTCCTGCGAACGGGCCTCATCGACCAGGCTGCGCACGTACTCGACCAGACGATTGATCTGGCGCGAGACGAACTTGATCTGCATGAACTCTTCAGCGAGCTTCTTCTGCACGCGCCGCACTTCCGGTGCGTCGTAGCCGTGCTTTTCGATCGCCTTGAGCAGGCTGGCGTGCAGCTTGCGAATGCGGGCGAAGCGCGCGAGCGCCTCTTCGCGGTTCGGACCGCCTTCCTCGTCGCTGTCGCCGCCGCTACTGCCCTCGGATTCGTCCTCCTCCTCGCCCTTTTCCTTCGCCCCGGCCGCTTTTGCTGGGGCGGGCTTGGGCGCGGCGGGCTTGGGAGCTGCCGCCTTCGGCGGAGGGGTCTTCGCACCCGAATCCGGCTCCGGAATCGGCATGTCGGCAGCATTCGGATCGACGAAATCCACCACGAGATCGGTGAGACGAACGCGGTCGTTCTCAACCTCATCCATCAGACGCACCACCTCGGCGATGGCCGCTGGGCAGGCTGCGATAGCTTCGGTGGTCTGACGAACGCCGTCTTCAATGCGCTTCGCGAGCTCGATCTCGCCTTCGCGGGTAAGCAATTCGACGGTACCCATTTCGCGCATGTACATGCGCACCGGGTCGGTGGTTCGGCCGAATTCACTCTCCAACGCCGAGCTCACAACCTGCTCGGCCTCTTCGGCGGTTTCTTCCTCATCCTCGGCGGGCGCCGGCTCCTGTTTGAGAAGCAGGGTCTCCGGGTCCGGGGCCTCGTCATAGACCTGGATGCCCATGTCGTTGATCATGTTCACGACCGCCTCAATCTGGTCGGTGTCATGAACATCCTCCGGCAGGTGGTCGTTGATCTCCCCGTACGTGAGGAAACCCTTTTCCTTGCCCTGCAGGATCAGTTTCTTGAGTTGGGAACGCTGTGCTTCTTGATCAATCGACATCGGTGGACTCGGGGAAATGCCCTAAAACATTGAGCGGAATGGGAAAACGCGAAAGTATAGCTTAGATGGGAGCTTAGCCCAAATAATTCAACGTCGCGGTTAATCGGGGGCCGCAGGATGCAACTTTTCGGCCAACAGGCGGGATAACTCGCGTTTTTCGTCAGCGCTGAGCCCGGAAACTTTCTCTTTCTGAATAAGCTGTTGGGTCCGCTCCTTGGTGACCGCTCGTCCGATCTGTCCGACCACTCCCTCGAACTCCGCCTCCACCCCGTCCGGTTCCAGGGCTGGGTGCTGCCAGCTGGCAAGCCGCATCAACGCATGTTCCTGCTCGTGGCCACGAAAATGCTCCAGCAGAGCCGCAGTATTGAGTCCCGGGTGCTCACGCAGCACCGACACCACCTCCCGGAGCAGCCCCAGCCCGCGCAGACTGACATCCAAGAAATCAAGCCTCCCCGCACGCGCGGCCGCCAAGCGCGGATACTGAATTAGCATGGCAATCGCCATGCGGACGGCCGACGGAGGTTCCCGACTGCTGCCTGTGCCGAGGGGCCGGCCGGCGAACGACGTGGACACGCGGGCTGGCGCCCTCAGGAGCGCCGCGAGCTTGTCCGCCCCCATTTGTGCGAACTCGGCCAATCGACCTACCAGCATCTCGTGGAGTACTCCCGGGGGCACCTTCGACAGCAGCGGGCGCGCGAGTTCCACCAACCGTGCCCGGCCGTCCATACGCGACAGGTCGACTTGGCGGGCCAGCGTCTGAAACAGATAGTCCGGCAGTGGTGTCGCCGCGCGCAGTCGCGCGGCGAAGGGCTCTGCCCCTTCTTTGCGCACCAGCGTGTCGGGATCCTCGCCTTCCGGCAGAAACAGAAAGCTCACCTGCCGTCCTTCGTGCAGCACCGGAAGGGCCACATCGAGTGCTCGCCAGGCTGCTTCGCGCCCAGCGCGATCCCCATCGAAGCAGAACACCACTTCCGGCGCATGACGAAACAAGCGTTCCAGGTGCTCGCGGGTGGTGGCCGTGCCAAGAGTCGCCACCGCATAATCAATACCGAATTGGGCGAGCGCCACCACATCCATGTACCCCTCGACCACCAGTACGCGGTTTTCGTTCTTGATCGCATCACGCCCGCGGAAGAGGCCGTAGAGCTCACGCCCCTTGTGAAACAGCGGCGTTTCCGGCGAGTTGAGGTATTTGGGCTCGCCCCCGCCGATGACGCGACCGCCAAAACCTACGACCCGGCCGCGGTGATCGTGAATAGGGAACATCACGCGGGCCCGAAACCGGTCGTAGTAGCCGCCGCCTTCTTTCTTGACCGCGAGGCCTGCTGCTACAAGCGCCACACGGGTAGCCTCGTCCTTGCCAAGCGCCCGCAGCAGGTGATCCCAGCCTTCTGGCGCGAAACCGAGCTCAAACTCCTTGGCGATTTCGCCAGTGATGCCGCGACCCTTCAAATACTCAACCGCGGTTGGTGCATCGGGGTGCTCACGCAGCTGGCTGCGATAGAAGCGCGCCGCTTCGCGCATCAGCTCCCACAGCTCCGCGCCGGCCTGCGGCTCGGCACCACTTTTTCCGCCTTCGTATGGCACGGTAAGTCCGGCCTGACGCGCCAACTCCTCGACCGCCTCCGGAAAAGAGAGGTGCTCGTACTCCATGAGAAAGCCGATGGCGGTGCCGTGCTTGCCGCAACCGAAGCAGTGAAAGAACTGCTTGTCGGCACTTACCGTGAAGGACGGGGTTTTTTCCTCGTGGAACGGGCAACAGGCCTTGTAGTCCTTGCCCGCCTTGCGCAGAGGCACGCGCGCGTCAATAACTTCAACGATATCCGTTCGGGTAACGAGATCGTCGATGAACTGCCTTGGGATGCGACCGGCCATGGCAATATTCTAATCGGGGCGCCGCAAGCGGCATGGCGGGATAAGTGGCCGGGGCCCCGCCGGCTGGAAAACGGGCGAAAAATGCCGGGTTCAGGCGCCGAGCTTGGCTTTGATCTTGCCGCCCACCGCTCCCATGTCTGCGCGGCCAGCAAGCTTGGGTTTGAGGACGCCCATCACTTTGCCCATATCCTTGATCGATGCCGCACCGGTCGACGCAATTGCTTCGGCTATCAGGTCGTCGACCTCGGCGTCGCTAAGCTGCTTTGGCATATAGACCTGCCAGACGGCGATATCGGCCTGCTCCTTGGCAGCCAGGTCCGGGCGGTTGCCCTTGGTGTACTGGTCGATTGACTCGCGTGACTGCTTGATGAGTTTCTCCACGACCCCGACGATGCGGGCGTCGTCGAGCTCAATACGCTCGTCCACTTCGCGCTGCTTGATCGCTGCCGTGAGCATGCGCAATGAGACGAGGCGAGCCTCGGCCCTCTCGCGCATGGCGGTCTTCAGGTCTTCCTGGATGGCCTGCTTGAGGCTCATCGGCGGGCGACGCGCTAGACGCGCGGCGTGGTGTAACGGGAGCGCTTCTTCAGCGTACGCTTGCGCGCTGCTGCCGCCTTACGCTTGCGGATTTCCGTGGGCTTCTCGTAGTGCTCGCGCCGACGCATCTCGGCGAACACGCCGGCCTTCTCACAGGAGCGGCGGAAGCGGCGCAGAGCCATCTCGAACGGCTCGTTCTCTTTGACACGAACTGAAGGCATGCCTTGGTCTCACCCTCTTCAAGTTGGGGCCCCGGCGGGGCCGGCCGACCCATAGAAAGCGGGCGATTCTATAGACTCCGTCCCCCTTTGTCGACGCTGGCCCCGGGCCCGGTAGAATCCCCCTGCCATGAGAGTCCTTGGAATCGAGACCTCCTGCGATGACACGGGGGTGGCCATCTTTGATAGCGAGCTCGGACTGCTTGCGCACCGGCTGTACTCCCAGACCGCTCTGCACGCCGACTACGGCGGCGTGGTCCCGGAACTGGCCTCGCGGGACCACGTCCGCAAGGCGCTCCCGCTGTTACGGACAGTCATGACGGATGCCGGCTGCGCCCCGGCCGATATCAACGGAATCGCCTATACGGCGGGTCCGGGATTGGCGGGCGCCCTGCTGGTAGGTGCCGCCCTCGGTCAAAGCCTTGCCTTTGCTTGGGGCATCCCGGCGGTTGGTATTCACCACATGGAAGGACATCTCCTCTCGCCGATGCTGGAACCCGATCCGCCCCCTTTTCCATTTCTCGCCTTGCTGGTGTCAGGTGGCCATACCCTGCTTGCGAACGTAAAGGGTCTCGGCCAGTACCGAATTGTCGGCGAATCGATCGATGATGCCGCCGGCGAAGCATTCGACAAGACCGCCAAGCTTCTCGGACTCGGATACCCGGGCGGACCGGCCATCGCAACTGCCGCGCTGAAAGGCAGTGCCGGGCGTTTTCGCTTCCCGCGCCCAATGACCGATCGGCACCGCACTCACGGAGCCGCGCCGGGACTCGACTTCAGCTTCAGCGGGCTCAAGACAGCGGTTGCGACCGAGGTTGCGAGACTGGGTTCGCTGGATTCGCAAACGATTGCCGACGTGGCGCTGGCGTTTGAACAGGCCGTCGTGGACGTCCTGGCAATCAAGTGCGAGTGGGCGATCGAAGCCACCGGCGCCGAGCGGCTGGTCGTCGCAGGCGGGGTAAGCGCGAACCAAAGCCTGCGTGCGCGACTGAATGAGCTCGGCAAGCGATTCCGAGTGCGTGTGTACTTTCCACGCCCGGCGTTCTCCACCGACAACGGTGCGATGATAGCGTACGCAGGTTTGTTGCGGTTGCAGGCCGGCGTTAGCGAACCAGCTTCGTTTAACGTCCACGCCCGCTGGGCGATTGAAGACTTAACCGCGCCGTCCTAGGCACACGTCCCTCGCCTCGATCCCATCGGCGAGGACCTTGCGACACCGTGATTCAGCTACGGCGCTGGCCGATGCGCGATTCCTTACCGGCTAGGAGATTGCGGATATTGCGGTGATGCCGCGCAATCAACAACACGCTCATCGCGATGCTCATCATCACGAAGCCCGTCACAGGCATCCACCAGTACACGTACAGTGGGGCAATTGCCGCTGTAATCAGCGCGGCCAGCGATGAGTAGCGCAAGACGATGGCCACTACGATCCACGTCGCGGCGAGCGCCAACCCGATCCACGGATTAATCGCAAGCCACACCCCTAGCGCCGTCGCCACCCCCTTGCCGCCCTTGAAGCCGTGAAACACCGGCAACAGATGCCCGAGGAAAGCCGCAAACCCGCTCGCGGCCACAATCATCGGGTCGCCGCTGATCCAGCGCGCCAACAACACTGCCAACACGCCCTTCAGCAAGTCGCCGAGCAAGGTGAGCACCGCGGCAGTCTTGCCGCCGTAGCGCAACACGTTGGTCGCGCCAGGATTGCGCGAACCGACTGTGCGAGGATCAGCAAGCCCCATGACGCGCGAAATCACAATTGCGCTCGAGACCGAGCCAAGCAGGTAGGCGAGAACCGGCAACAGGTAATGCCAGGTAATCATGAGCGAATCGTAATTGGGTCAGTCACTGCAAAAAAGACAGCGTACGGGCTTTTCGTTATAGTCGAGCCGCACGGGGAAACCGCATGGACATTATCTATCTTCACGATCTCAAAATCGAGTGCGTGATCGGCATCTGGGACTGGGAGCGCAAGATCAAGCAGCGTGTGATCATCGACCTCGACATGGGGTTCGATATTCGCCGTGCCGCGCAGACCGACGCGATCGACGACACCCTCAATTACAAGGCGGTCGCCAAGCGGCTGCAGCAATTCGTCGGTGACTCTCAGTTTCAGCTAGTGGAGACCATGGCGGAACGGGTCGCAGAGATCCTGCTCGCGGAGTTCAAGCTCGCCTGGGTACGGGTGCGCATCAACAAGCGTGGCGCGGTGCGCGGGGCCGGCGATGTGGGAGTGATGATCGAACGCGGAAAAGACTCCTGATCCTCGCATGCCGCGTGTATTCGTCAGCATCGGCAGCAACGTTGACCGGGAAGAAAATATTCGCGGAGCAGTTGAAAGCCTTACCCGGCGCTTCGGCCCCCTGAACCTTTCTACCGTCTACGAAACGAAGTCCGTAGGTTTCGAGGGCGAGGACTTTTTCAACCTCGTGGTCGGTTTCGATAGCAGCGAGTCGATCGAGGCAATTCGCACGGAGTTGCACCGCATCGAGGATATGCACGGCCGCAAACGTGAGGGGGTATCGAGGTTCTCCGCCCGAACGCTAGATCTGGACCTGATCCTCTACGGCGATGTAGTCGATCCAGCCGCCAATCTTCCGCACCCTGACATACTGCGATACGCCTTTGTGCTTGGGCCGCTTGCCGAACTTGCCCCGAATCTTGCGCATCCTGTGAAAGGCGTTCCCTACCATACCCTATGGCAGCAGACCTTCGCCGACGGTGGGGGCCTGCGACGACAGAGCTTCCGCTTCTAAACCGTCACGTGCCGTCCGCCGTCGACAGTGAGCACTTCGCCGGTGGTATAAGTGGCGTCGCGGATCAGGTAGAGCACGGCGCGGGCGATGTCCTCGGGCTCACCGCCGCGCTTGAGCAACGTGCGGGAAACAATGCGCTGTTTGGACATCTCATCGAGCCCGCGCTCCGGCCAGAGAATCGCCCCGGGCGCGACGGCATTGACCCGCACCTCGGGTGAAAGCTCGCGCGCCAGGGTCTTGGTCAGCATCACCAGGCCCGCCTTGGTGATGCTGTAGACAGGAAATCCTGGCAATGGTCGCTGCCCGTAAAGATCTGCAATATTGACGATGCAACCGCTGGACTTTTTCAGGTGCGGGGCAGCCGCCTGCGCCAGGAAGAACGGCGCCTTGAGATTGGTGCTCAAGAGATCGTCCCACTGTTGCTCAGTGACACTCCCCATCGGCGTCTCGTAGAACCGGGCGGCATTATTGACCAGCACATCCAGTCGGTCGAAGGATTCCACCGTCTCGAACACCAGGTTACGCGCCAGTTTGTCGCCGTGGGACAGATCGCCGCGCACCAGCATCACGGAATCGGGACGAACCGCGTGCAGCTCGGCCTGCAACGAGTGGGCTGCGCTTTCGGATGAGAGATAATGCACCACGATCTGCATGCCCTCGGCATGCAGCGCCCGTGCGATCGCGGCCCCGAGGCGATGTGCGCCGCCCGTTACCAGCGCCACCTTGCCAGCCAGCTGCATGTCCGCCATAGGGCCTCGCGCTTGCCTGTAGAATGAAGCGCACACGATACCGACAAGCCGCCGACCGGCCAAGCCGCAGCCACCCGATGCAACCACTCTCGCCCGAGTCCGACCTGCCTGCGCTTGCGCCCGCCGAGCAGGCGCACTGCGAACGTGTGGCCGCCGAAATTCGCCGACGCATTGAGGCCGCCGGGGGCGCGATCGATTTTTCGGCATTCATGGACGCCGCTTTGTACACGCCGGGCCTGGGTTATTACGCCTCTGATGGTGCGACTTTCGGGGAAGCGGGCGACTTTGTCACCGCGCCGGAGCTCGGACCGGTTTTCGCCAGGTGCCTCGCCCGCCAGTGCAAGGAGCTGTTCGAGCAGACAGGTGTGCAAGAGATTCTTGAGGCCGGCGCCGGCAGCGGCGCGCTCGCCGCCGAATTGCTCGCCGAATTCGAGCACCTCGGCGCTCCGCACGTTCGTTATCGGATTCTGGAGCTGAGCGGAGCACTGCGTGCGCGACAACAGAAAACGCTTGCCGCGCGCGTGCCACATCTTGCAGCGCACGTCGAGTGGCTCGATCGCTGGCCAGGGTCGATTCGCGGCGTGGTCATTGCAAACGAACTACTGGATGCACTGCCGGTAGAGCGCTTTCGAGTGACTGGCAGTAGCATTCTTCAACTACAGGTCGGAATCGGGAGCGACTTCGGCGACGGAAATGATGCGAGCGCCGCGGGCCGGCGGCCGCCCGGAATGGCGGCAGGCCGAACAAAGCAGGACCAACCGTCGGGACGGCCAGGTCGCGGCTTTGCATGGCGCGAGCGGCCGGCGGATGCGATCGTCTCCGAGCGTGTCACGCCGCTCGGTCTACCCGAAGGCTATATCTCGGAGCTTGGCTTGCAGGCCGAGGCCTGGGTCGGCAGCCTCGGCGCGAGACTCGAACATGGCGTCGCGTTGTTCATCGACTACGGCTTCCCGCGCGCCGAGTTTTATCACCCCCAGCGCGCAACCGGCACGCTGATGTGCCACTTCCGTCACCGTGCTCACACGGATCCTTTGATTCGTGTCGGGCTGCAGGACATCACCGCGCATGTCGATTTCAGCGCTATTGGCGACGCGTCACGTGCCGCCGGCCTCCATGTGCTCGGCTACACCAGTCAGGCGATGTTCCTGCTCGGCTGTGGGCTGGACGAGATTGTTGCCGCTTCCGATGCGAGTGATGCGGCAACGCACCTGCGGCTGACTAACGAAGTGAATCGCCTCACCTCGCCGGCGGAAATGGGTGAGTTATTCAAAGTGCTCGCCGTCGGTAGGGGCGTCGATGGACCGCTGCGTGGTTTTAGTCTCAACGATCGCCGTTCGCGGCTCTAGTCGGCGGGCGGCGGCATCGGCTGCGGCAACAGCAACTCGCTCGCCGGCCACGGACCGAAGGGAAACGGTTTCTCGTCCGAATTGAACGTCACATAGGCAACGATCTGGTAGATGAACGCGGCCAGACTCAAGGCGAAAGCGCGCAGACGTGCATTGGTTTCGCCGGCAAACAATGTCGCCAGGAACTGAAACGCGACAACCGCCACCAGCACGACCTCGGCGACGCTGTAGATGACGGCGAAAATAACGATAAATAGTCCGCGCAACCAAGTCTCACGCGCGGTCAGGCGCTGCTTCAATTCGGGGTTCATGCGGCCTCCTGCACGGGTAATGGGCGACGCATTCACCATACCCAATCCGTTTGTTGCGTGCCACGGTTGCGTGGCAACTGCAGCCGCTCCGGATATCCTGTTGTCTCGCGAGAGTCGTACGTCCCTGCGCAGCGCCATGGACTAAACAATCGCGCCGCGCGCCTGAGTAATGCGCACGATTATCTCGCGTGTCGGGTACTCATCGCCGGCCTGCACGAGATAGTCGCGCCAGCTGTCGAATTCCGCAGCACACGCCGGTTCGCTGCCGTGACAGCCGAGAACCTGTACCACGGCCGCACCGACTTTCCATGGCCCGTCACCGCGAATCTCCCCTTGCGCGAGCCGCACAGTCTCGCACGGATCGCCGAGATGCCAGAACGCAGTGAAATAGAGCACGCCCATGGGATGGCGGAAACGCTCCACCATGACCTCCCGGCTGCCATCCGGCAGACGGATCATAAGCGGCGCGGTCATCGCAAACAGATCAGGCACGCGCCGCAACGCCGACCGGCGCCGCCCAAAGATCGTGGTCGCCGGCACGCGTGACAACGACCTCAGCGAATTCACCGACCTTGAGGCCGCCAGCCGGCTCGACGAACACTACGCCATCGATCTCCGGCGCATCGGCCACCGAGCGCGCCAACGCGCGCCCGTCGGCAACGGCATCCACCAGCACCGTAAGCCGCCCGCCCACCTTGCGCGCGAGCCGCGCGCGCGAAATTTCTTGCTGCACCGCCATGAATCGCGCAAGGCGCTCCTGCTTCAGCTCCTCGGGAACCGGGTCGGCAAGCTGATTCGCCGCCGCCCCCTCGACCGGTGAGTAGGCGAACGCGCCAACCCGGTCAAGTTGCGCAGCACCCAGAAAGTCGAGCAAGCCCTCAAACTCGGCCTCGGTCTCGCCCGGAAAGCCGACAATGAATGTCGAGCGCAGCGTGATGTCGGGACAGATTTCGCGCCAGCGCTCGATGCGCCGCAATGTGTGCTCGGCGCTTGCCGGACGCTTCATGAGTTTCAGGATCCGCGGGCTCGCGTGCTGGAACGGAACGTCGAGATACGGAAGGATCCGCCCTTCCGCCATCAGCGGAATCACCTCATCGACATGCGGGTAGGGATAGACGTAGTGCAGTCGCACCCACACCCCGAACCCGCCCAGCGCCCGTGCCAGGTCGATCATGTAGGCGCGCACCGGGCGGCCCTGCCAGAAGCCGGTGCGGTACTTCACATCAACCCCGTAGGCGCTGGTGTCCTGCGAGATCACGAGCAACTCTTTCACCCCGCCCTTGACCAGATTCTCGGCCTCCTGCATCACCTCGCCGATCGGGCGGCTGGCCAGATCGCCGCGCATCGACGGAATGATGCAGAACGTACAGCGATGGTTGCAGCCCTCGGAGATCTTGAGATAGGCGTAGTGGCGCGGCGTAAGCTTGATGCCAGCAGCGGGCACGAGGTCGAGATAGGGGTCATGCGGCTTGGGCAGATGGGCGTGCACAGCGGCCATCACTTCATCCGTCGCATGCGGCCCGGTAACCGCCAGTACTTTAGGATGCGCCTGGCGCACGACATCGCCCTTAGCGCCGAGACATCCGGTCACTATGACGCGCCCGTTCTCCTCCAGCGCCTCGCCGATGGCATCGAGCGATTCCTCGACGGCACTGTCGATGAACCCGCAGGTGTTCACCACCACGAGACCTGCCCCGGCGTAATCAGGCGAGACGATATATCCCTCGGCACGCAGCTGCGTGAGGATGCGCTCCGAATCGACCAGCGCCTTGGGACAACCGAGGCTCACGAAGCCGACGCTTGGCACTGTAGAAAACTTTGGGCGCGGCGTACGCCGCGCCCGGGCAGGAGACTTCACTGACTACTCGGCCTTCAAATAGGAAAAACCCTGACTCTGCAGTTCCGCGATGCGCACCACGCCGGAGCGCACTGACGTCACGCCGGGAATGATTCTGTCCTTCGGCAGATTGAGCGCCTCACGCGTGATCTCGCACAGCTCGAGCTTCACCCCGTAAAGTTCGCGCAGTTGTTGCAGTCGCTGGATGAGTTCCGGGCGCTCCTTCTTGAAGGACGCGTCTTCGGCGAACGGCGTTCGTTCCAGCGGATCCTCGGTCACAAAGCGAATGCCGCCCGCCAAGAATACGATGCGCACGTCATAATCCATCAGATCGTTCTGATAGGTCGTAACCATGTTGTTCACATTCTGGATCATGGCGCTAAGGCGACGGGGATCGGAGAAATCGACATGCCAGACCACCTTCGCCATGCTGGGTGCTGCCGGTGCGGCAGCGACTGGTGCGGCCGCGGGTTTCGCCGGCGCAGCCGTCGTTTGCGGCGATGTCGCGCAGGCGCTCGTCGCGAGAAACACCACCATCAGCGCGAACCCGTTTCGAATCAATTGCAGAAATTTCATGGCACACCTCCCTCGTTTGCCGGGCCGGCAGTCAGTCCGGTGATGATACCACCGCCTTGACCGCGGCGATTCGTGCTTCACGGATACGCCTCCCGATCTCGGCTCCATCCTTGATTCCGTTCGCCACCGCCGCGCTGTCGACACCCTGAGCCGCCTCGAAAGCCGCACGAAAAACTGGCCCCTGCGGGTAAGGACGATCCTCGTATCCCGTGCGTCCACGAAAGTCGGCCTCGCTGGCAAGCACAAACAACCCGACACGCTCAGGCTTGCGGAACGCGTCCATTGCCTCGAAGGTATCGACCAGGGTGGCGGCACGCAGTTCCGTCACGCGGTGGCAATGCGCATGAAAACGCGCCGCGACCACGCCGAGATCGCGATATTCATTCGGCACGCGAAAGCGTGCACACAGCGCCTTCACGAGTTCGGCCCCGCGTTCTTCGTGCCCCACGTGCTTCGGCCACTCGGCGGGCGGGGTCTCGCCCTTGCCGAGGTCATGCACCAGCGCCGCGAAGCGCACGCGTGGATCGGCCGAGAGTCGCGCCGCCGCTTCCAGCACCATCATCACGTGCACACCGGTATCGATTTCGGGGTGGTGCTGCGCCGGCTGCGGGACACCGTAAAGGCGATCTAGTTCCGGGAACAGGCGTGCCAATGCGCCGCAAACGCGCAGCACGTCGAAGAATGCCGATGGCCGCTCCTCGCCCAAGGCGCGCTCGAGTTCGGTCCACACCCGCTCGGCGACCAGATGATCGACCTCGCCGGCCGCGACCATGCTGCGCATCAGCGCAAGCGTCTCATCTGCTACGCGGAAGCCGCGCGGCGCGAATCGCGCCGCAAACCGCGCCACGCGCAGGACTCGCACCGGATCTTCGCCAAACGCTTCGGACACGTGACGTAACAAACCGTTGCGCAGATCCGTGGCGCCGCCATAGGGATCGACCAGTCGTCCTTGCTCATCCTCAGCCATCGCATTGATAGTGAGGTCGCGGCGGCGCAAATCTTCCTCGAGCGTTACGTCCGGCGCGGCGTAGACCTTAAAGCCCTTATAGCCATGTCCGGACTTGCGCTCGGTGCGCGCAAGGGCATACTCCTCCTTGGTTTCGGGATGCAGAAACACCGGAAAGTCCGCGCCCACCGGCTTGAAACCGCGCGCGATCATCTCCTCCGGTGTTGCCCCGACCACCACATAGTCGCGGTCCTGCACCGGCAGGCCGAGCAACTTGTCGCGCACTGCGCCACCAACGAGATAGATCTGCATGTCGCCATGCTAAGGGACGGTCCGGTACGCGCCAAGGGGAATACGAAAGGGATAGGCCGCGCCCTGGCGCTGCTTGTCATTGCCAGTCTGGCAAGCGGCTGCGCGACGCTTGGTTATTACGCACAGGCCATCAATGGACATCTTGAGGTACGTGCACTCAGCCGCCCGATCGACGACTGGCTGGCGGATCCCGACACAACTCCCGAGCTGCGCGAGAAGCTGATCTACGCACGCGCGGCGCGTGCGTTCGCGCTGGATGAACTCGCGCTGCCCGATCGCGGCAGTTTCGACCGGTATGCCGATCTCGGCCGGCGTTATGTGTTGTGGAACGTGTTTGCCACGCCGGAACTCTCGCTCGAAGCGAAGCGCTGGTGCTTTCCGGTCGCGGGCTGCGTCAATTACCGCGGCTACTTTGCGGAGGACGACGCACAGGCCTTCGCCCAGTCCCTGGCTGATCAACGCCTGGATGTTTACGTCGGGGGTGTCGCTGCCTACTCGACGCTTGGCTGGTTCAGCGACCCGCTGCTCAACACCGTGTTGCGCCGCTCGCCGCCGGAAGTCGCGGGTCTTATCTTTCATGAGCTGGCCCACGAGCGTGTCTACGCCAAAGGCGACAGCGAATTCAATGAATCCTTTGCGACGGTGGTGGAACTGGAAGGCGTTCGCCGTTGGCTCTCCGCACGCGGTGATGCGGAAAGTTTTGCCGGCTACCGCGCGCGTCTGTCGCAGCGCGAGGCCTTCACGAAACTCGTGCTGGCGACACGCTCACGGCTCGTCACACTCTACGAAAGCAGCATGAGCGATGCGCAGAAGCGCGTCTCAAAGCGTGCCGCCTTCGAGGAACTGAAAAGTGCCTACGCCGACTTGCGCAATCAGGGGACTTTCGATGAACGCTACGATGCCTGGTTCGCCCAACCGCTCAACAACGCCCATCTGGTAGCGGTGGGCACATACCACTCGCTCGTACCAATTCTTGAGGTAATGCTGGCACGACAGAACGGGGACTTGCGCGCCTTCTACGGGGAGGCCGAGCGTCTCGCGGCGTTGCCGAAAGTGGATCGTGCCAAACAGCTCGCTGCTCTCAAAGCAGCGCGCTAGCGGCCAGCAATGCCACGCAACGGAGCGAAACGGTCGGCGTCGTGCGGGTTCAACCAGCCGGCCGCCACGCTCTCGAGGGTGCGCAGCGTGATGCCGAACACGGCCGGGAATCCCTTGCTGCAGACGCTGTCGATCTGAAGTGAACGATAGTTGTCGAGTGAGAACGGCTTGCCCGGCGCAAACTCCATGATCGCCGCCTGCAGGTGCGAAAGCATGTCGTTTAGCTCAATGATGTGTACGCGCCGGCCGATGAGCGAGGCGATGTATTCCACCAACTCGCGGAGCCGATAGACTTTTGGCCCGCACAGATCGTAGCGTTGCCCGAAGGTCTGATGGTCATCGAGCGCGTGGACGAAGGCCGCGGCGACATCGTCAACGTAGACAGGCTGGAAGCGTGCGTCCGGACAGGCGAGCGGGAACAGGCCGGGCACGAGCCGCAGCAGCTGTGCGAAACGGTTGGTGAAGCCGTCGCGCGGACCGAAGATTACCGAACAGCGAAAGCTCGTGACGGCAAGGTCGCCGCCGTGCGCGCGATGCACGGTCTCCTCACCCAGCGCCTTGGTGCGCAGGTAGTGCGAGGGAGCATTGAGCGCTGCATGCAATGCCGACATGTGCAACAGCCGCTGGATACCTGATGCGCGACAGGCCTCGACGACCTTCTCTGGCAACTCGGCATGCACTCGTGCGAATCCCCGCCCCGAGTGCCCGCGCTCGTTCAGGATGCCCACCAGGTTGATGGCAACATCGTGCCCGGCAAACTCGCGACGCAACACGGCCGGATTATGGATATCGGCGTCGACCAGCCGCACTGTCGGCACCACCAGCAGATCGCGGTGGCGCTCGCGCCGGCGCGTGAGGATGGTGACCTCGTGTCCGTCCCGATACAGCCGCTCGGCAATCTGCCGGCCAACGAAGCCGGTGCCCCCGAGCATACAGATACGTCGCTTAATCATGCCTTCTCCCGCGCGCAGTCCACGGCGGGTTGTACAAACGCCGGCCCGCGCCGTCAAGGGCGCAACCTAGCGTGCCGGCAGGGAGACCTCCGGCATGCGCTGCCTGAGACGAACCGGCTGCTGTTCGTTAAGCCGGTGCTCGTACACGGCTGTATAGGCCAGCACGTTCTTTACGTAGTTGCGCGTCTCGTTATAGGGGATCGTCTCCACCCAGACCTCCGCGTCCATGACCTCATCGTCTTCCAGCCATTCGACGATGCGGTTCGGGCCAGCATTGTAGGATGCAGTGGCCAGCACCTGATTGCCAGCATAGCGATCGAGCATCTGGCGCAGATATCCGGTACCGAGGCGCAGGTTGTTCTCGATGTCGAGAATCGCGTGGGTGCTGCGCGCCGGGATCTTGAGCCGGCGCGCCGTAAGCCGCCCCGTGGCCGGCATGAGCTGCATCAGGCCAAGTGCGCCCACCGGCGAGCGCGCATCCGGCACGAAGGCCGATTCCTGGCGCACGATACCGTAAACCCAACTCGTATCGATCCCGTGCCGCTGAGCGTTCTCCTCAATCAGGTCCCGATACAGCACAGGGAAGCGCAGCTCCAGGTCATCCTGAAAGTCGCTCTTCGCCACCGTCAGAATGGCGCGGTCGTACCAGCCCCACTCGCGCGCGACCACCGCGGCCACTGCCAGTTCGCGATTGTTCATATGGTTGGTGGTGTACTGCCACTGGCGACGGGCCTCGGTGATCTGCCCCTGCAGATAGAGCTCGCGCGCCATCTGGATGCCGGTGCGAGCCAGTATTGCATTCACTTCCTCGGGTTTCGCTTCGACCGATTCGTGCTGCATCGAATACGAAGAGCCGATCCGGTCAGCGGCGAGAAAGCCGTAGTAGCCGCGCTCGAGCGCCAGCGCCCGATAGTGTGCCTTAGCATCCATGCGCCTGCCGGTCTCTTCCAGGATGCGCGCATTCCAATAGCGCCACTGCGGTTCCTGCTGCTGCTCCTCGGTAAGCGCCGCAACGAAGCGCTTGGCGCTCTGCCAGTCGCCGGCGCGAAGCGCAGCACGCACGCGCCACAGATGCAGGTTCTCGTCGGACGCGTCGGCCGAAACCGCTGTCAGCCACTTGAGCGCCTGCGGCAGATGCGCCTGGGCGGCCAGAATGCCCACGTTGCGCAGCACGTAGTTTTCATCCTCGCCAAGGAACAGATACTCCTGCTTGAGATTCTCCCAGCGCTCCATGGCGGCTTCCGGGTCGCGGTAGGCCAGCCGCACGACGCCATGGCGCACGATCATGCGCGCGATTGGCGTCTCGACTGGATAGCGGAGGCTATCGAGCTCGGCAACCGGGTTGCGGTGTATGGCGATCCAGCGCGTCACCCACACGCGCTCGCTCGGTTCGAGGTAGCGCGAGAGATCCTTCGCGAGACTGGTGTTGCGCCGCTCCATGGCAAGGCGGATCCGGGTCCAGACCTCGTCAGCGGTCATGTGGCCTGCGGCGCGCCAGGCCGCGAACACCGGCTCACAAGCAGGCGAGAGCCGCTTACCGGTTCGCCACAACATCGAAACCTCCTGCATAAGCGCGGCCTGCTGTTCGCTCGAGCGCAGCAGCCGCTCGAGGCGCATGCAAGCGAGCTCGGTGTCGTTCTCGATCGGTCGGTAGTCGCGCAAGAACTCCGTCCATTCGCCACGTGCTGCGAGGCGCCGCAACCACTTGGCACGCAGCATGTCGCTGACCGGTGCGGCCGCGGCGTCATCGAGGAACTGGCGCACGGCTGATGTCGGAACGCTGTCGAGACGCTCTTTGAGATACTCGTAGTCCACGTAGGGGCGCAGGACATAGCCCTGCAACTCCTCGCTCAACTTACGATAGCGCCGGATGTCGCCGGCACGAGCGGCCTTGAGCGCCGCCTGATAGGTCTCGCGCACTTCCTCATCGGTGACGAGGCGCCCGTGCGCAACCGGCAGAATCGATACCAGTCCGCAAATAAACCCCCACACCAACCACCAACGCTTGCTGCGCATGTACGAATTCTAGTCCAAGGCGTTTAACATAAAGGCCGGAAACGCGAGCCACTATGACCTTGACTCTGGAATCTCTCAATCCCGCCACGGGCGAACGGATCAAAACCGTCGACCTGTGGAACGCAGCGCAGCTCGATGGCGTGTTGCGGGAAGTCGCCGCCGCGTCGCCCGCGTGGCAGCGTACGCCGTTCGCAAAGCGTGCGCGGCTGTTTCTCGCTGCCGCTGCGCGGCTGCGCACCGATGCCGAGCGCTTTGCGCGACTGATCACCGCCGAGATGGGTAAACCGATCCGCGAGGCGCGCGCCGAGATCGAAAAGTGCGCATTGGGTTGTGAGTTTTTTGCTGAGAACGCCGAGCGGATGCTCGCGGACGAGGTGATCGCTACCGATGCGGCAAAGAGCTATGTGCGCTACCAACCGCTCGGCACGCTGCTGGCGGTCATGCCTTGGAACTACCCGTTCTGGCAGCTGTTCCGGGCGGCGGCGCCGGCCATGATGGTCGGCAATACTGTTGTCATGAAGCATGCCTCGAATGTGCCGCAGTGCGCGCTCGCGATCGAGGAGATCTTTATCCAGTCCGGATTCCCGGCTGGCGTGTTCCGCACCTTGCTCATATCGGCGGCCCAGGCGGAACAACTAATCTCCGATCCGCGCGTTCACGCCGTGACCCTGACTGGCAGCGAAGCGGCAGGGAGGCGGGTAGCCGCCGCGGCCGGCACTGCCATCAAGAAGACTGTGCTGGAGCTGGGCGGCTCCGATCCCTTTATTATTTTGGGCGACGGGAACCTCGACACAGCGATCGCGGGCGCGGTCAGCGGGCGTTTTCAAAACACCGGGCAGAGCTGCATTGCCGCCAAGCGCATAATCGTCACCCCGCAAGTTGCAGACGAGTTCGTCTCGGGACTACGAGAGCGCATCGCAGCGCTCAAGGTAGGCGACCCGCTACGAGACGACACAAACATTGGACCACTGGCCCGCGCCGATTTGCGCGATCAGCTACACCATCAGGTAACTGCGTCGATTTCCGCAGGCGCGAAATTGCTGCTGGGCGGAAGCGCGCTCGCGGGACCGGGATTCTTTTATGCGCCGACACTGATCGATGCGGTTGTGCCCGGCATGGCGGCCTTCGAGGAGGAGCTGTTCGGACCGGTCGCCGTGATTATTCGTGCCCGCGACGAAGCCGACGCAATGCGCCTTGCCAACCAGAGCCGCTACGGGCTTGGCGCCAGCATCTGGACCGGCAATCCAACGCGTGGTGAGGCGCTCGCCAGCGAGCTTGAATGCGGCCAGGTCTTCGTCAATGGCATCGTGAGAAGCGATCCGCGCCTGCCATTCGGCGGCATCAAGGCTTCGGGCTACGGGCGCGAGTTATCGGTGCTTGGGATTCGCGAGTTCGTGAATGCCAAGACGGTTTGGATCGCGGGAACGACCTAGTCGTTGATTCGAAGCTCGAACGCCAAGTCCCGGCGCAGGTTCATGAGATAGTTGGTGCGTTTGTCGGAGTATTCGGGCTGGAAACGAATTTCAATGCTGGAGCCCTTGTTCTCCATGTCCACACGGTAGATTGCCCCTTTACGCTCGAGCTCGGCAGTCGCCAGGTTACCCTTCGCATCCAATACGTTCCAGCGACGGCGCGAGAAGGCCCGGCGCGCCGCATCCTGAAACTGTTGCTCGGTCAGCGTGAGGTTCTCGAGTGGCAATTCGACCATAAGCGGCGCGTACGCCTTTTGCTGCTCGCGCGGCGAGACATACTCGGCGTATGAAACCGATACCATCGCCAACAGGAGTACCAGACCAACAGCGAGCGTACGACTCATTTCGCAACTTCCGATTCGAGAACCGTGTCAGTGCTGTATTGCAGGGCGAGCCGCGTTGAACAAGGGAACGCGCCGACCGGTCAGGCGACGCGCGCGCGCTGATGACTCCACCAGAGCATCCACGCACCGAGCAGGATCATCGGCAGCGACAGCACCTGGCCCATGGTCACCCAGCCAAATGCCAGATAGCCAAGTTGTGGGTCGGGCTCCCGCACCAGTTCCACCAGAAAACGGAACAGCCCGTAGAAAATCAGGAACAACGATGATACGGCGCCGACTGGTCGCGGCGAGCGCGAATAGAACCAGAGGATGAGAAACAGCACCAGCCCTTCGAGTGTTGCCTCGTAGAGTTGCGTAGGATGGCGCGGCAGTGGCCCGCCGGTGCGGAACACCATGCCCCAGGGCAGGTCGGTTACCCTGCCCCACAATTCCTGATTGATGAAGTTGCCGATACGCCCGGGCCCAAGCCCGATCGGGGTAAGCACCGCAACAAAGTCGGTCACGGCGAGAAACGGACGCTTTGTCTTGCGCCCATACAGCCACATGGCGACGCAGACGCCGATCAACCCGCCATGGAACGACATGCCGCCGCTCCAGATGGCGAATATGTCGAGCGGATGCTTGAGGTAATGGGCTAAATTGTAGAACAGGACGTAACCGAACCGCCCACCCAGGATTACGCCGAGCGCGATATAGAAGAGGTAGTCGGAGACTTCCTTCGGATCCCAACCGGAGCCGGGGCGCTTCGCGCGGTACACACCAACCCACCAGCCGCCAAGAAACCCGACCAGGTACATGAGACCGTACCAGTGGATCTTGAGCGGACCGAGGTGGATCGCAATCGGGTCGATTTCAGGGGCGAGCATGGGCGCGCATTATGGCGCAGCCGCAGGCGTGACACCACGGTCGAGCAATGCGGACGCTTCCCAGATTTTCACTTTCTGCTCGCCGAATGGCGCCTCGAACGCCGCTCGCGCAGCGGCCGCTGCCGGCGGAAGCCAGCCGCCCGAATAGGTAATGAGATAGCCATCCGGGTGCGCACCGAGCCAGTTGGGCACCTGCGACGGTGATAGCTCGCTGATCGGGCGGCGCAACCGCCCCGCGAACTGATAAGTTCCCGGATAGGCGCCGACATGCGCGATCGGGCGCCCGGCGCGATCGAGTGCACCGAGATATTGGCCGGTTTCGTCAACACGATTGAACGCGTCAAACTGCGAACCAACGCCAAGCACGACAATCACGACGGCCGAAACGCCAAGCATGACCATGCTGCGGCAGCGACGCTCGGCATCGTGCAGCGGCAACCAAGCGAGCGCCACGCCGAGGGCGATCACGCCGACACCGATCAGGGGAGACTGGGTCTGCAGGATTTCCGGCAACCACTCGATGCGCGGTATCTTCGGCAGTACCGCCAGTCCGCTGCCCAACAACGCGATAGGCAAGGTCATGCCGGTCAGCGGGTTTTCATCGCCACGTCCGCGTAGCTCGTCTTCGAACAGCAACCAGGCGACGGCGAGCGCGCAGGCGGGCAGCAGCGGCAGCAGATACTGGGGTTGCTTGGGATCCACGAGAGATAGCAGCCCGAGCACAGACGCACCCGTCACGAGCGCGAACATCAAGCCAGCGGGCACGGACAGACGTCGCGCACCCCACAGGCGCAGGTACAGCAAAGGCCACACCGACCACGGCAGTGTGGCGAGTGGAAGCAGCAGCAGGTACCACCAGATCGGCTGCCTGGCAGCGAACCAATCGAGTGGCGCCAGCGCGCCTTTGAGTGAGAAGAAACGCAGCGCGTAGGCGGCATCGGTTGCGCGCGCAGCAACCAGCAGCCATATGCCGAACACCAACGCACCAAGCGCACAGGCCTTAAGGAGATCGATATACCAGTATTTCCAGCGCGGGCGCACGCCTTCGGTGATCCATAGCGGCGCGAGTACGGCAACCGGTAACACGTAAATCAGGAATAACAGTCCTGACGAAAGTAGCCCGAAGCCAGTCGCAGCGCCGAGCAGCATCCAGGCGCGCATGTCGCGTGCGCGCCACTGGATAAGCAGCGCCGACCATGCGAGTAGCACAAAAAACACGCGGGTCATATCGATCAGCACGAGCGTAGTGAAAAGTGCCCACGCAAACATACCGAGCAAAATGAGTGGCGCATGGAGAGCGAGCGGCTGGTTGTTCGGCCAGAACCGCCGTGCGAGGCGCCAGGTGAGGAGCAGATTGCCTAACCCGAACAGGGCGGGCGCAAGGCGTGCCCAACCCTCCGTCACGCCGAAGAGCTTCCACCCGGCGACGACGATCCATAGCAGCAGCGGCGCCTGCGATGCCGGCTCCCCATTTATTCGCGGCACCAGCCATCCGCCCTGCGTCATCTCCCAGGCCATGGCGAGCAACCGGGTTTCATCAGTCGGCCAGGCTGCGCGCCCATAAAGCGAAGCGAGCACCAGCATGACCCATAACAGCGTCCACGCGCCAAGGTAACTCGCTGTAGCCGCCCACTGGCGCGGGGCCTCTTTCACCTTGTCCACCACGTGCGCCGCCGCACGCAGGTTGCCGACATCGCCAACCTCGATTTCTTCAACCACGAATTGCTCGATGGCACGCTCGCGGCGCGCGGCACGGCGCGCAACCTTGTCGCGACGATCAGGTTTCGAGGGCGGGCGTTTGCCGAACATAGAAGGATCAGTATGGGTTTAACGAATAATAGAAGCTGCGGCGGCGTTCACCACTTGGCCGACCGACCGAAGGCCCCGTCCTGCCAACGGGCGGCGCGCGCGGACCGGGTCAACGCCGGCGCCCGCGCACTGGCGTGCTCGGCCCGACCACTGCATCCAGCACGGGCATATTGCGGTAGCGCTGAAAGATAACCAATCCAATCACTGCGGAAACCAGGAACAGCAGCACGGCGAGCGCGATCTGCAGACCAGCGTCGACGTACACGCCGGTACCGAGGAGGACGAACACCAGTGTCTGCGGGACAAAGCCGATGGCTGAGCTCGCGAAGTACGGCAGCGCTCGCACGCTCGACACACCAGCCATGAGGTTGACGACAAGATTGTTGGCGATCGGGATGAGCCGCAGGACCAGTGTGGCCGAGAAAGGATGGCGTTCGAGAAAATGATCGAAGCGGCGCAGGCGC
The DNA here is from genome assembly GCA_001304215.1 of Acidithiobacillales bacterium SM1_46. Lineage (GTDB taxonomy): Bacteria > Pseudomonadota > Gammaproteobacteria > Acidiferrobacterales > Sulfurifustaceae > SM1-46. Next base: position 24,445 of record LJVB01000003.1, read on the forward strand.
GGCCCGAAACGGCGCCGCAGGGACTCGCGTCCGAGCAAGCGGGCGTAAAAGAAGGTGGCGATGCAGCCAACGGTAGTGGCGGCCACCGCCAGCGTGGTGCCCTCAGGAAAGCCGTATGCGTATCCGCCAAGAAAACAGAAGATCTGGCGTGGCAGGCCGATGGCAATGAACAGCCCGCTCACCGCAATGAAGAGCACGACACCGGTTGTGCCGCGCGCCAGTACCTCGCGATCTACCCAGGCTCTGTCGAACGCAGTGCCAAATTCCGAAAGCTGCAACAGATAGCCGATTGCAACCAGCGATGCGATTAACACCAGTCCACGGGCGAGCGACACCAATGCGGGACGGTTCTGTTCTTTCGGCGTGCGCATGCAAGCGGCGTCTTCGTGTGCAAGAGTGACCCGCGGCGGGAGAGCCGCTCCAGAGTGAAGCACGGGTGCTGGCGGATGTGTAACCGCACGTTGTGTGACGGATACGTTGGCAGTGGCGGGCCTGACCGGTATAGTTGATTGAATTGGTCGGAATCTCGGAAATGAGCGAACACAGCAATCGCCTGATTCACGAAACCAGCCCGTACCTGCAGCAACACGCCCACAATCCGGTGGAATGGTATCCCTGGGGCAACGAGGCGCTCGCCAGGGCACAACGGGAAGACAAGCCGATCCTGCTTTCCATCGGCTACTCGGCCTGCCATTGGTGCCATGTGATGGAGCACGAGTCATTCGAGGACGAGGATGTCGCACGCCTCATGAACGAGCTGTTCGTGTGCATCAAGGTTGATCGCGAGGAACGCCCAGATCTCGACAAGATCTACCAGACCGCGCACCAGGCGCTGGCCGGGCGCCCGGGCGGCTGGCCGCTCAACATGTTCCTGACGCCGCAAGATCACATGCCCTACTTCGGAGGAACCTATTTTCCGAAGACCCCGCGCCACGGCCTGATGGCATTTCCCGAGATCCTCAAGCGCGTGGCCGCCGCCTATCGTGAGCAACACGACGCGATCACGCAACAAAGCGCATCGTTACGCGAGCTCTTTAGCCGACTCAACCAAACGGGTCCCGCTCCCGGCGTGCACCTCTCGCCGGACACCTTGCGCGAGGCCTATACGCAGCTCGCGCACCAGTTCGATCGCCAGCACGGCGGCTTTGGCGGTGCACCGAAATTCCCGCACCCGGCTTCGCTCGAGTTTCTGCTGCGCTACTACGCGCGCGGCGCGCGTACGGGTCGACCGGAGATGCCGGCGCTGGAAATGGTGCATCAGACACTCACTGCCATGGCACGGGGCGGACTGTACGATCAGCTTGGCGGCGGATTCTGCCGCTACGCCGTGGACGAGCGTTGGGAAATTCCGCACTTTGAGAAAATGCTCTATGACAACGGCCCGTTGCTCGCACTCTACAGCGATGCTGCCATCGCTACCGGCGATGCCCAGCTCGGGCGCATCGCGCGCGAGACAGGGAAATGGGTCATGCACGAGATGCAGTCGCAGGATGGCGGCTACTACTCCACGCTTGACGCCGATTCCGAGGGACACGAGGGCAAGTTCTACGTATGGGACAGAAAGGAGTTGCGGACCCTGCTGAGCAATGCTGAGTTCGCACTGATGGAGCGGCACTACGGTCTTGAAGGCGAGCCGAACTTCGAGGGGCAATGGCACCTGAACGTGCGTCGAGGAGAAACCGAGCTATCCGCCACATTCGTTCAAAGCGAGTCCGCCGTTGCAACCACACTTGCGCAAGCCAAGGCGAAGCTGCTCGCGGCACGCGAGAAGCGCGTGCGCCCCGGGCGCGATGAAAAGATTCTCACCGCATGGAATGGACTCATGATTCGCGGCATGGCGCGCGCCGGGCGGCTGCTCGACGAACCCGAATTCATTGCTTCGGCCGAACGCGCGTTTGATTTCGTCCACGACAAGCTGTGGCGCAACGGACGTCTCCTCGCGACGACCAAGGATGGCAAGTCGCACCTCTCCGCCTATCTCGACGACTATGCCTTTCTCATCGATGGCGGGCTGGAACTCTTGCAGGCGCGCTGGCGTACCGGAGATCTCGAGTTCCTTCGGGTGCTGGCGGACGTACTGCTGGAGCACTTCGAAGACGAGCAGCACGGCGGATTCTTTTTCACGGCCGACGATCACGAACAGCTCGTGCACCGCCCAAAATCGGCGAGCGACGAAGCGATACCGTCCGGCAATGGAATCGCTGCACAGGTGCTTATTCGCCTCGGGCATTTGCTCGGCGATCTCAACTATCTGCATGCGGCCGAACGCACGCTCGAGGCGTTGTACGGGGCCATGCGGCAGTATCCTTCCGCGCATTGCGCGCTGCTGATCGCCCTTGAAGAACACGTCGAGCCGACACAGACCATCGTTCTGCGCGGCGACGCAGCGGCAGTTCGCGCGTGGCAACAGCGCTGCGCGCGACACTATGCCCCGCAACGCCTGACTGTCGCGATCCCGAATGAGGCTGAGGGACTAAGTGGGCTACTCGCCGAGCGTCGCGCCATTGATGGACCGACCGCATACCTTTGCGCCGGCCATAGTTGCAGCACGCCGGTTACGGACCTTGCGGTCCTGGAACGGGAAATAGCCGGGAGCGAAGTTCGCCCGTCCGGGGTACACTGACGCTGCGTAGAGTTTTCGAGCGATCGGATCGCAGATGACGCAAAACCAAGACCCCGCAGTGCACGAAATCAGTGTCGATGAGTTCGACGAATTCATCGAAAATCACGAGACCCTGGTGATTCTCGACGTACGCGAGCCGGCCGAACACGCCGCCGCGCATATTCCGCGCTCAGTCAACGTGCCGCTCGACTTGCTTGCCGCGGCCGCCACCGCGGGAACACCAACGACGAACCCAGCGCTTGCGGGCGCGCGCGAGAAGACGATCGTGATCTACTGTGCCGACGGTTCAACGAGCCGCAAGGCGGTGGCGCTCCTGCAGGCCCGGGGTTTTGAGCGCGTTTACTGCCTCGCCGGCGGTCTCGCCCACTGGCGTGCAGCGGGCCAAGCGGTTATCGCGGAGGATGCCTGAGTCGCCGGGGTGATGCGCGCCCTGTTATTTTGGCTACGCTTTGGCTCGGTTGCCCGGAACAAGCCTTTTCTCGCCGCGTTCCGATAGCTCCTTCGCCAACCTGTGTCGGGGACCGACGCATCGCTTTCGGAGTCGGCTTTCGGTCCGGGTGCACAGATAGATTGACCGCGGTAACGGCGCACGCCATCATGGTGTTTCGGTCGTCTCGACCGATCCGCATTTCCTGAAGTAACGTCAATGGACCTCACAACGCGCGCAACGGCGGCTTCGGATCCGCGCCCTGAAATTTCCGATAGCGCCAGGCCCGATAGACCGTACATCTCCTGTGTTGCGCCGGCCTACAACGAGGCGGCCAACATCGATCCGCTTGTGGCCGCTCTGGATCAACACTTGCGCCAGAGTGGATTGCCCTATGAGGTCATAGTCGTCGACGACGGCAGCCAGGATGGTACCGCCGAAGCAGTGATCCGCGCAGGCACAAGCTATCCGGTCCGACTTGTCCAGCTGTCACGCAACTTCGGCAGAGAGAACGCCATCATGGCGGGGTTGGACCACGCGGCGGGTGATGTCGTGATTCTGATCGACGCTGACCTGCAGCACCCGCCCAGCCTCATCACCGCGATGCTGGAACGTTGGCGCGAGGGCTACGACATGGTCTATGCGGTACATACTCATCGCGACGACACCTCGTTGAGTCGGCGCTGGGGAACCCGCATTTTCTACAAGATGCTCTCCGGACTGTCGCAGACAAAAGTCACATTCGACGCGAGCGACTATCGACTGATGGACCGGAAGGTAGTCGACGCCCTGCGCTCGCTTCCCGAGCGCAGCCGGTTCATCAAAGGTTTGTTTCCTTGGGTTGGGTTCAAGACTATTGGCGTTCCATTCTCCGTCGATGAGCGAACCGCTGGCCGGTCAAGCTTCAACCCGCGCAGGCTCGCGGCATTGGCGCTTACAGGAATTACGTCGTTTTCCGAACTCCCCTTGAGGATCTGGGGTCTCATCGGTGCAGTCGTTTCCGCGATCTCGCTACTGTATGCGGTCTGGATTGTATTCGAAACGCTGGTCATCGGAGATACCGTCCCTGGCTGGGCGACGTTGGCCGCGGCTCTGATGTTCTTCGGAGGCGTACAGCTGCTGTCGATCGGCATCCTCGGCGAGTATATCGGGCGTATCTACAACGAAGTAAAACAGCGGCCCCTCTACCTCGTGGCCCGCAAGCATGGTTTCGGAAGCAGAGGCGACGCGTCTGACGCTCCACGATCGTGATTCGACAGCTCTTCGCCTTCGGTATCGTTGGCACCCTTGCTGCAGCGGTTCATCTATCCGGCGTGTTCCTGCTCGTGGAGCTCGGCCTGCATCCGCTCAGCGCAAATATCCTGGGATTCATGGCGGGGTTTCAGGTGAGTTACTTCGGCCATCGTTACTGGACATTCCGTGGCACCCAGGCGTCCCATCCAGTCGCTGCGTCACGCTTCCTGCTCACGGCGACTTCCAGCCTGGCGATGAACGAGGCGATGTTTTACTTGTTGCTGCAGTTCACACCGCTCCCATATCTCGCGGCACTTACGCTGGTGCTCATTTGCGTTACTCCGATTACGTTCCTACTTGGTAAGTTCTGGGCTTTCCGCTAGAGGAACCTGGCGATTGCTGAAGAGCGTCGTGTCACCGTGGGTCTTGACCAAGTACAGACGGTAGCGCGCGCGCAGCTCTTCGGACAGGTGGGTTGGGCCGACCACGAAAAGACGCCGTTCCGCGCGCGCCGCGCGTTCCAGCCAGTCGTCACGCACGATCCAGGCCTGCGCGCGGGGATCCTGCTCAAGACCCAACCTGAACTCGCGCTTCCAGTTATCACGGGTCTGCGATGAGGATTCTGGCAGTTCGGCCACGACTACGATAGGACGGATTTGACCGAGATAGACCGGCAGGTCCTGATAGTATTCCTGATACGTTGCTACGACGTCTTCTGGCCGGATCATCGTTCGCAGCTCAAGAGCCAGCGGCTTGATGCTGTGTGGCGAGATCTTGCCGACAACGTGGACGACGGCCATAACGAGCACGAAACCGCTCACCAACATTCCGCCCCAGGCAAGCCGGAGTCGCCGTAACTGTGCGACAGCGGCGACAGCCAGCGCGCTCGTGAGCAAGAACGAGCCAATCCGAATAGCCTCCCGGCCGATACCAGAAATATCGGCGATCTTTCGCGGCAGGTGCGACGCGGCAACGAACATGCCGATCCCGAACACAGTCGCGAGCGCACTGTAGAGAAATAGATGGACTCGTGCGGAACGCTGGGCGGCATGATCTTCAAGCAAGCTCGCAAGCAACGCGCCCGTCAGCACCGCTAGCGGGGGCACCAAAGGCAGAATGTAGCCAACAATCTTCGATTGGGGTATGGAGAAGAACCCGAGCACAAACAGCACCCAGATCAGCAAGTAGATGGTGGCGCCCTCCTGCTGCGGGGAACGACGAACAGCGCCAAGCGACCTTGCGAAGGCATGCCCCACGGCGAATGTCCATGGAAACATCCCCATCAGCACAACCGGCAGATAGAACCAGACCGGGTTCGGATTGTTGTATCCTGAACCCGAGAACCGGGAGAAATGCTGGTAGACGAAGAAGAAGTGCAGGAAGTCCGGGTTGGCCCGTTGCGCCAGCGCGAACCACGGAATGGTGACGACAAGGTAAATCGCCATACCGCTGGGAAGGTACATCTGGGCGATCAGCTTCCAGTCCCGACGCAAGAGGATCCAGAGGCCAATGACGGCCATCGGGAACACGATGCCGATCAGTCCCTTGGTAAGGGTCGCAAGCGCGGCGCTCAGGTACGCCAACCACATGAGGTAGCGACGGCGTGGGTCGCCCCAGGGATGCAACGTCCCGAGCAGAAAACACGATAGCGCTGCGGTGATCAACACGGCAACGGTCAGGTTCATGTCAGCATATTGGCTGGCGAGGAAGTAGAGGGGGCTGCTTGCCAGCACCGCTACTGAAAGCCACGCCGCGCGTGCGCCAAACACCCGCCGGCTGACGACGAATGTCAGGCCGCATCCGACAAGACCGAACAGGGCGGACACGAGACGGATGGACCACTCATGCACCCCAAAAACGCGGAGCGAAAAACTGGATATCCAGTAGTAGAGCGGTGGTTTGTCCAGAAAGACAACACCGTTCACCCTAGGCGTAATGTAGTCACCGGTAATCAGCATCTCGCGAGCGACCTCCGCATAACGTCCTTCGTCCGGAACGTTTAGCGGCCGCATCCCAAGAAGAAAGACGAACCAAATCAGCAGCGCAAGCAGCGCAGCCCACGCCAAGCGCCTTTCGTTATAAGCATGCTCAGTCATGTCGGTCGTTCCCTGAAAACACGTTCGTGCCGGCGCCAGACCGGTCGCGGAATCTGCCTGGTCGCACGGACGCGCGCTCGCAATCGGCAGTGAAGGTGTCGCTGTTCAAGTATGCATACTCGCGACTACGCGCCGCTCCGATCGGATCCGCAGCGGTCGTGTCGGTGCGCGCGGGATGACACATGATCAGGTCCGAAGCTTCGACCTGCGACAACCACGCGCGCATGAGCCCGGGGAAGTCTGCATCTGGCGAGAAATCGTAGATTCCGCCGAAGCGCCTGTTGTGGGGAATCCGTTCCGCGAGCAGGGCCGCCTCCAAACGCCCCGCCCCGAGCGCCGCCACGACGCGTGCCTTGAATTTGGCACTGCGGCTGTGAATCACGCGCCGCACGTTCCGGACGTAACAGCTCCGATCAGCGAGGCGCTTTCGATAAACGTCCAACAGCGCATCACGAACGACGGGTAATTGGTGAACATGGCGATGACCGTCGACAAAGTCGGGAAGCGCACCAAATCCATCAACGAAGCGGTCCAGTTGACGCTCAATCTCGACCGCAATCTGTTGACGGTCGAGCCGGCGCAGCTGCGACCGGAGAATCAGCATCGGCAGCGTTGGGTAGCTACCTAGTGCGGATCGATAGCCGGGATCATGATGTAACATCTCGTCGGCAATCAGATTGAGATGGAGCCCAACATCGACACGCTTGCCACGGTGACGCAGTTCGGCCGCATGCGTGCGCCAATGAACAGAGGTAACGAGGCAGCTTACGGCTCCCAATCGCCCTTGATCGACGAGGTCGACAATTGCTCTGGAAACCGGATCGCTTAGCGCGAAATCATCCGCGCAAAGGACAAAGCGTCGCACAGACGGCACTCCAAGTTGGCGAAATCAAGCGAGCTCACGCCACACTCATCAATGTGAAACAAGCGCGAGAAGGATTTGCAAAATGCATCTGCGTCACTCTAGCCGCTGCATCTTAGGCATTGCTTAACAAACAGGATTTGCAAAGGAAAAGCGTTGGAGCGCATGGATACCCCACCTGGCCGGATGCAAGGCAGCGGCTCAATGACGATAGAGAACGTAGGCAGCGATCAGGGCGTATGCGACCAGCGTACCGAGCAGGTTCCACTGGCCGTTATTGCGTACCAGCACTTCCCAGCTGAAGAACCGCAGGTTCGGGTCCGTGACTCGCGAGAGCGTCGGCAAGAAGCGATTGGTTCGCCGGCAATACGCTAGGTACGGCTCGCCAAGCAGTGGATCAAGACGCCGCTCTTCACGCGCCACACGGTTGTACATATAGAAGTAATAAATTACCGCGAATGCGCCGGCGATGTACGGATTGCCAGGCAGCAACACGATGCCGAGCATCATCACGAAGCGCCCGAGGTACATGGGGTTGCGCACCAGCACGTAAGGTCCACGCGCCGTGAGCATGTCGTTCTTTACCAGCGCGGCAAATGCCCACACCTGAACGAGCTCGCCCGCGAGCGAAATAGCGAGCGCCGGCCAAAGCCACTCGCGGCGCGCGTGATAGACAATGAGCGCCAGCAACGCGACCGCCAGCACATAGCGCAATCGCAGAAATACGCGGCGCACCCCAGGATGGTTGAAGAACTTGTTGACGGACTCGAGCACGCAACGACCCGGAAGGCAAAGAGGCAGCGATTATAAGCGGATCGTGCCTGCACTCCCAGCGAAGTGCCTGCGGCGGTGCCAGAGCGCTTCTACAGGTAGCGCGGCACCAGGATGGACGCCCACACGAACACTACCAGCAGCAGCGACAGCAGCACCGCCGCCGACCCCATGTCCTTGGCGCGACCGGAAAGCTCGTGGCGCTCCTTGCCGATGCGGTCAACCGTCGCCTCGACGGAGCTGTTGAGCAGCTCAATAATTGGCACCAGCACCAGGCTCCCCACCAGCAGACTGCGCTCGACCCCGTCCGCGCCAAGCCACCACCCGAGCGGCGCGAGAATGAAAAACACAATGATTTCTTGCCGAAACGCCGCCTCATGATTCATTGCGGCGCTGAAACCCCTTGCTGAATGAGCTCCCGCGCGTGGGATACGCGCGACGTCGCGGGCACTGTCGAGCAGCTTGCGACCCAAACCCATGTGTTGCTTCCCTTTCCCCCAGCTTTGCGTAGGGCGGCGACGCGACTACTGCTACGGCTTCCAGGTAAGGTCGAGCTCGCGTGCCGCCCGCACGTCATCGAGGCGCTTCACCGGCATGGTGTGCGGCGCGCCCTTCACGACGTCCGGGCTCTCGCGCGCCTCGCGCAGGATTTCCTCCATCGTGGCGATAAAGCGGTCGAGCTCTTCCTTCGGCTCGGTTTCGGTCGGCTCGATCAGGTGGCACTCTGGCACGAGCAGGGGGAAATAAGTGGTCGGCGCGTGGAAACCCTTGTCGAGCAGGCGCTTGGCGAAATCCATGGCCGTAACACCCGCCTCGTCCTTGAGCTTCTTCAGCGTCAGCACGAACTCGTGTGTGGCGCGACGGTTTGGAAAGGCCATGTCGAAGCCACGACGCTTCAGCTCGACCATGATGTAGTTGGCGTTCAACGTCGAGTATTCTGCGACCCGGTGCATGCCCTCGCGCCCCAGCAGCCGTGCGTACACATAGGCGCGCAGTAACACGCCGGCGTTACCCATATTGGCGCTGAGCCGCCCGATTGTCTGCGGACGCGTCTTCTCCGTTTCCCAGAAGTACTTGTCCTGGATGCGTCCCACCATTGGCACCGGCAGGAATGGCACCAGCCGATCATTCGCGGCCACCGGCCCGGCTCCCGGGCCACCGCCACCATGCGGCGTCGAAAACGTCTTGTGCAGATTCATGTGAATCACGTCGAACCCCATGTCACCCGGCTTCACGCGTCCGAGAATGGCGTTCAGGTTTGCGCCATCGTAATAAAGCAATCCGCCGGCGGTGTGTACGATCTTCGCGATTTCCTGGATCTTGCGTTCGAACACACCGAGCGTGGACGGGTTGGTGAGCATGAGCCCCGCGGTTTGCGGACCGACCGCGGCCTGGAGCGCCGCGATTTCCACATCACCGTTGGCGTCGGTTGGAATCTCGCGCACCGTGTAGCCGCACATCACCGCGGTCGCCGGGTTAGTGCCGTGCGCGGCATCCGGCACCAGGATTTCGGTGCGCGCCCTGTCGTCGCGCGACTCGTGATAGGAGCGGATCATCGCCACACCGGCAAACTCACCCTGCGCGCCGGCAAGCGGTGTGAGCGACACGCCCTTCATGCCGGTGACGTCCTTCAGCATCTCCTGCAGCTCGTACATGCAGGCGAGAAACCCCTGCCCGGTGGATTCCGGCGCGTGCGGATGGCGTCCGAGCAATTGCGGCAGCATCGCGAGTTTGTTGCACGCCCGCGGGTTGTACTTCATGGTGCAGGAGCCGAGGGGATAGAAGTGCGTGTCGATCGAGAAGTTCTTCTGCGATAGACGCGTGAAATGCCGCACCGCCTGCAGCTCGGACACCTCCGGCAGCAACGGACGTTTGCTTCGGCGCAGCTTGTCCGGAATGTCCTTCAGTTCGCTCTTCGCGAGCGGGGCTTGCGAGTAGTTGCGTCGGCCCGATTGAGAATGTTCGAAGATGAGCATGCCCGGACTCTCTTGGTTATTTCTTTCTGACTGTGGCTACTTGAGCGCCGCCAACGCGGCCTCGTAATTCGGCTCCTGCCGGATCTCCGGCACGAGCTCGGTGTGCACGACCCTGTCGTTCTCGTCGATGACCACGATGGCGCGCGCCGTGATGCCCCGATACAGACCATCGAGCAGCAATACCCCATAGTCCTTGGCAAAGTTGCGATCCCGCATCATCGAGAGCGTCCTCACGTTGTGTGTGTTCTCGACATTGCAGAAGTGCTGTTGCGCGAACGGCAGGTCCGCCGAAACCATAATGATGGCGACGTCCGGATGCTTTGCCGCGTGCTCGTTGAACTTGCGCGTCGACAACGCACAGGTCGGCGTATCGATGCTCGGAAAGATATTGAGCAGCTTTTTCTTGCCCTTGAAGTCGGCGAGCGACACATCTTTCAGATTCGCGTCGGTGAGGCGAAAATCCGGCGCCCGGCTGCCGACCGTGGGCAGCTCGCCAATGGTGTGCACCGGATTACCGCGATGCGTGATGTTGGCCATGAGGAACCTCCTGCGAACCGCGCTACTTGAGTGCCGCGAACGCCTTGTCGTAGTCCGGCTCGGCGGTGATCTCGGGGCCGAGCTGCGTGTAGAGCACCTTGTCGTTCTCGTCGAGGACTAGCGTGGAGCGCGCAGTAAGGCCGGCGATCGGGCTGTCGGTCAGCAACACGCCGTAATCCTTGGCGAAGTGCCGGTCACGCATCATCGAAAGCGTCACGACGTTCTTGAGGTTCTCGCCGGTGCAAAAGCGCGCCTGGGCAAACGGAAGATCGGCGGTTACCACCAGCACCACCACGTCCGGGCGATTCTTCGCGAAATCGTTAAAGCGCTTGGTGGCGTCGGCACAGGTACCGGTATCGAGGGAATGCGCGATGCTGAGCAGTTTCTTCTTGCCCTTGAAGTTCGCCAGCGTCACGTCCGACAGGTCGCTGGCAGTGAGCTTGAAATCGGGTGCCTTGCTGCCGACCTTCGGCAGGTCGCCGCTGGTGTGAGCGGGGGTTCCTTTGAAAAGAACATCGGCCATGGCTTGGTCTCCTGGTGAATTCAGACGGGGTTTGCCTTCACGGCGCAGGGCGGATCGAGCCTGCGTTTGCTGACGACGCGCTCCAGGTGGAACGCATACTGGTCGATGTCTGCCGGCGAGCGCGTCTCGGTAGCGCAGATGAGCAGAGCCTGTCCGAGCTCCGGATAGTGGTCGGCCAGATCGAAGCCACCGAGTATGCCCTGCGGCTCGAGCGCGCGCAGCGCATCGGCCACCGGCATGTCGAGCCGCAACACGGCCTCGTGAAATACCGGACGACTGAACACGCGCGTGACACCCTTGATAGCGGTGAGCTTCTCGATCGTGGCGAGCGTATTCGCGTGGCAGGCGGCCGCTACGCGCTCGAGGCCCTCGGGGCCGAGAAGAGACATATATATAGTGGCAGCCGTGACGATCAGCCCCTGATTGGTGCAGATATTCGAGGTGGCCTTGGAGCGACGGATATGTTGCTCTCGCGCCTGCAGCGTCAGCGTGAAACCCGATTTGCCGTCCTTGTCGACGGTACGTCCAATAATGCGGCCCGGCATTTGCCGCACCAGCGGCTCCTTGCATGCCATGAAACCGAAATAGGGTCCGCCCGAGGAGAGCGGTGCGCCGAGCGGCTGGCCTTCGCCAACGGCGATGTCGGCTCCCTTGCTGCCCCACTCGCCCGGGGCCTTGAGGATGGCAAGCGAGGTCGGATTCACCAGCGCGATCGCCAGCATGTTGTTGGCATGCGCCCAGTCGGTAAGCGCGTCGACCTCCTCCAGCACGCCAAAGAAATTGGGCTGCGGAATCACCAGCGCTGCGTATTCACCGCCGGCGAATGCGCTGAGCGAATCCGGCGCGACGTATCCGCCGACCGTATCGAACGGCACTTCGACGATCTCGATGTTCTGGTTGGCGACGATCGCGCCCACCACGCTCCGGTAGATCGGATGCACCGTGCGCGGCATGAGGATCTTGCGGGCCTTCTTGTGCGCGCGCACCGCCATGAGCACTGCTTCGGCCAGCCCCGAGGCGCCGTCGTAGAGCGAGGCGTTCGAGATGTCCATGCCGGTAAGCGAGGCCATCATGGTCTGGTACTCGTAGAGCAGCTGCAGCGTGCCCTGCGAGGCCTCGGCTTGATAGGGCGTGTAGGCCGAATAGAACTCGCCGCGCGTCACAATTTCCCACACCGCTGCCGGGATGTGATGTTCGTAGGCGCCGGCACCAATGAAATTGAGATAGTGCCCGTCCTGTTGCGCGCGCTCCTGCATCAGCCGCGTTACCTGCATCTCACTCAAGCCCTCTGGCACCTGCGTGAGCTTGCCGGCACGCAGTTCCTTCGGAATCTCGTCGAACAGATCGTCAATTGATTTCGCGCCGATGCTCTTCAGCATCGCGCGAATATCGGATTCGGTGTGCGGGATGAATGGCATGACAGGCCTAGAAGAAATTGATTTCTATCAGTGACTCTCGGACGCGACCAGCTCGGCATAGGCCTTGGCATCGAGCAGGGCGCCAAGGTCAGCGGGACTGGACGGCTTGATGCGAAACATCCAGCCGGCGCCGTAGCAGTCCTTGTTGACCGATTCCGGTGCATCTGCGAGCGCGGCATTCGACTCGATCACCTCGCCACTCACCGGCGAATAAATATCGGAGGCCGCCTTGACCGACTCGACCACCCCGCACTCCTTGCCGGCCGTCACCGCGACCCCGGACTGCGGCAGATCGACATAGACCATGTCGCCCATCAGGCCCTGGGCGTGATCGGTGATGCCGACGGTCACAGTGCCATCACTATTGGACTTCACCCACTCGTGCGACTTGGTGTACTTGAGATCGCTCGGAATGTTGCTCATTTGCTCCTCCCCTTAGCTAAGACAGCTCTTGCCGTTGCGAACAAACGGATACTTCACTACCCGGACCGCGGCGGGTTTGCCGCGCAGGTCGACCGTGAGCCGGTCGCCGATCTTGACGGCGGACGGCACGCGCGCCAGTGCAACTGCCTGGTTGAGCGTGGGCGAGAAGCTGCCGCTGGTAATTTCTCCTTCACTGGCCGCACCGCACAGCACCTTCTGGTGATTGCGCAGCACGCCCTTGCCTTCCAGCACAAGCCCTACCAACTGGCGCGGTACGCCGGCGGCCAGCTGCTTGTCGAGCACCTCGCGCCCCATGAAATTGCGCTCCGCGGGCTCCAGCGCCACCGTCCAGGCAAGTCCTGACTCCAGCGGCGTGGTGGTCTCGTCCATGTCGGAACCGTAGAGATTCATGCCTGCCTCAAGTCGCAGCGTATCGCGTGCACCAAGACCGCAAGGCGCGACACCGGCATCGAGCAGCATCTGCCAGGTAAAGGTGGCGGCCTTGGCTGGCAGGATAATCTCGAAACCGTCCTCGCCGGTATAGCCGGTGGTCGCGATCATCAACTCACCGATAGTGACCGAGTGGAATGGCTTGAGGGCACCTGCCGTCTCGCGCAGGTTCTCGCCGAGTGCCGCATAGGTCTTCTCTTTCGCGTTTGGGCCCTGCACGGCAATCATCGCCAGCTCGGGGCGCTCCGTCACGACAACTTCAAACTCCTTGGCTGCCGCGCCGATCCAGGCCAGATCCTTATCGCGCGTGGCGGCATTGGAAACGATCCGGAACCAACTATCGTCGAGGTAATAAACGATGAGGTCGTCGATCACACCGCCCTTGCTGTTCAACATGCAGCTGTAGAGGGCGCGGCCCTTGGTCTTCAGCTTGTCGACGTTGTTGGCGAGCAGAATCTTCAGAAATTCGCGGGCCCGTGGACCTTTAAGATCCGACACGACCATATGCGAAACATCGAACATGCCCGCATCCTGCCGGACCTTGTGATGCTCTTCGATCTGCGAGCCGTAGTGCAGCGGCATGTCCCAGCCACCGAAGTCGACGATCTTGGCGCCGAGCCTGACGTGCGTGTCGTACAGCGGTGTGCGGTTACCCATGAATGTCCCGGTGTTAACAAGCAGGGCGATGGCCTGGATGGCCATCGCCCCTCTGTCCGGTAACCTGAGAGCTTGAGCCCCTTCGGTGGACCAGGCGCCGCTACAAATCGGGCCGGTCGCTCTCCAGAGTCGACGAATGCTTCCCGCGGTCCTTTTGCCTGAGCGATTCCGGGCGGTTGCGCCTTCGGCGCCTCACACTGAGTGAGGTCTCTCCCGCGGGGTGGCGTCGAGGCGGGCACTATAGCGCAGCCCCCCGGGTGCGCCAAGCCGCAAACGCGTCATCCCTGGCGCGCGGCCCTCACCTTAATAGCATCGACGAAACACGCAATGGAGCCCGCGTTTCCCGTTACCGATCAGTGCTGCTGCGTGGCGGAGCGCTGCACCAACATCAGGACAGGAATCAGGCCCGCGATCACCAGCGTCACCGCCGGCAACGCGGCACGCTCCCACTCACCCTCCGAGGTCATCTCAAAAATGCGCGTCGCCAGCGTGTCTCAGCCGAAGGCCGCAGCAGCGAGGAGCCACGCGAATTGACGGAAGCGCCAACGTCGCCGCAAGCGCGCCGAAACGACCAAATTTTTTCCAAAGGAGTCGCGGCACAGGTGAAGAACACGTAGAGCTTGGTTCAGCCAGTCGCGGCGTCGCCGAAGCAGTCATCCGGTCTGGCGAAGCCCCGGTCCGCATGGCACTGATGGGCGAACCGCTAGCCGGGTGCGAATTCGGCGATCACCGGTGCATGGTCTGAGGGGCGCTCGGCACGGCGCGGTTCGACGTCGATACGGCAGACGCGACAAACGCCGGCAAGCTCCGGACTCGCGAGAATGTGATCGATGCGAAGCCCGCGGTTACGCCGAAATGCGCCTTGGCGATAGTCCCACCAACTAAAGCTCGCCTCTGCCTGCTCGAACAGCCGGAAGCTGTCCTTTAGCCCGAGCGCAAACAAGCCCGCCAGGGCCGCGCGCTCCGGCTTGCTGAACAGCACTTGGCCCTGCCAGGCCTGCGGATCGTGCACATCGCGATCTTCAGGGGCAATGTTGAAATCCCCGAGCACCGCAAGCCGCGGATGTGCGGAGAGTTCGGCACGCAGATACGAAGTGAGTGTCTCGAGCCAAGCGAGCTTGAAACGGTACTTTTCCGAGTCCACGGATTCGCCGTTCGGTACATACACGTTGATCACGCGTATTCCATCAAGATCCGCGGCAAGGAACCGGCGCTGCGCGTTGTCGACGCCCGGTAACTCGCGCAACAGCGCCGTGGCTGGCTGGCGACTTAGCAGCGCGACACCGTTGTAGGTTTTCTGCCCGGTGAAGGCGGCGAAATAACCTGCCTCGCGGATGGCGGCTTCGGGAAACTCCTCGTCGGGAACCTTGGTCTCTTGCAGGCACAGTACATCCGGCATCTCGCGCGCGAGCCACTCGAGCACCTGCGGCAGGCGCACGCGTAACGAGTTCACGTTCCAGGTCGCGAGTTTCATGCATCACCCCGCGGGCGCGGGGGGTGCCGCGCTCAGCGCGTCGGGGCACGGAATCCGGCGGATTCCTCTCCTTCGCCTTGCTTCTTTTCTCCCTCCGCTACGACCTTCGGGTAGCCGGCATTATCCAGCTCGCCCTCGAGCAGCGATTCCATGTAGCCACGCATCACTTTCTCACCGATCGTAATCGTCGGCACCGAGAGGCCACCGCTCTTCTTCCTGAGTTCTTCCTGCGCTTTGGGGTCCCCATCAACATTCTTGTCGGTAAACGGAACGCCGCGCTTGTTTAGATAGGTGCGCGCTTCATCGCAGGCACCACACTTGGGAACCATATAAAGAACGACGGGCGGTTTGTCGCTCAGGTCCGGTCCACCCGCGTCGCGCGAGCTGCCGGTGCGGATATTCTTTTGCTCCGCATCGACGTCGCTCCGCGGAGGGCTTGAGCCATAGTGAACAGTGCCGTCCTTGTCGATCCATTTGTACAGCCGCTCCGCGCTCGCGCCAACGGAGATCGCAAGCAGACCAAGTGCCACCAATAAAGTGCGCGCCATCATCGTTTCAAATCCTGATGTACATGCCGCCGGAGCGGCGCTTGATGGATTCCCGCAGCCAAAGTATGCCGGCCACGAAACCAACTCCAAGCATAGCAAAGGCACCCAGTACCCAACGCCAGTATCCGCCGGTTTCTGCGGATGCCGTGGCGCCATCCGGCGGGCCTGCAGTGCTAACCGTCGGTGCGCTGGCGGCCACAACGGGCGGCTCAACTGACGCAGCAGCCTTTGCCTCCAGGCTCTTTGCCTTGGCACTTTCCTCGGCCAGGGCGGCACGAGCCTTCTTGAGCTCCGCGTCAGCGGCAGCGACTTGCCCGCGCAACTGCTTGAGCTCGTCATTGGCGCGCGCAAGCTGTGCCCGGGCCGGCGCCTCGCCGCTCACCTGGCGCGCCTCGAGCCAGCCCTCCGCCCCCTGCTTGTCCTTGACCCGCACAAACGCTCCGGCACGCTCCAGCACCTCCACCGGTGTGCCTGCCTCAAGTTGCTTGACCAGCGGCGCGGCTTCGCCCTGCGCCCAACGCAGTGGCGCCAACAGCCGATCCGATACATAGCCGGTTTCGGCAAGCGCGCTGGCCGACACCAGCGCCAGCACCAACATCAGCATGTTCCGCATCAGTCCTCCCTTCATGCCGCGAGCCCCGAATGGCGCAGCAACGCATCGATGGTTGGCTTTCGACCGCGAAAACGCACGAACAACTCCATCGGATCGTGCGCACCGCCCTGCTCAAGGATGTTTTCCAGAAACTCCCGGCCGGTTGTCGCATCGAAGATACCGCGCTCCTCGAACTTGCCGAAGGCGTCGGCCGAGAGCACCTCCGCCCACTTGTAGCTGTAGTAGCCCGCTGCATAGCCACCGGCAAAGACGTGCGAAAAGCCATTCTGAAAACGATTGAAGTCCGGCGGGAACACCACCGCGACTTCGCGGCGCACAGCGTCCAGCAACTCTTGCACGGTCTGGCTTCCGTCGGGATCGAATTCGGTGTGCAACTGCATGTCGAACAACGCAAACTCGAGCTGTCGCACGCATTGCATGCCCGACTGGAAATTTTTTGCTGCGTACATACGCTCGTACAGCGCGGGGGGAATGGTCTCGCCCGTTTCAAAATGACCGGAGATGAGATTGAGCGCCTCGCGCTCCCAGCACCAGTTCTCCATGAACTGGCTTGGCAATTCCACCGCGTCCCACGCCACCCCATTGATTCCTGACACGCCGACGTGGTCGATGCGCGTGAGCATGTGGTGCAATCCGTGACCAAACTCGTGGAACAGCGTCTGCACCTCATCGTGCGTAAACAGGGCCGGCTTGCCCTCCACTGGTGGGGAAAAATTGCAGGTTAGATAGGCCACCGGCACCTGCACGCCAGAGGCAGTGCGCTTGCGATGGATACAGTCATCCATCCAGGCGCCACCGCGCTTGTTGGCGCGCGCGTAGAGATCAAGGTAAAAGCGACCACGCAACTCGCCGACCTCATCGTGGATTTCAAAAAAGCGTACGTCTGGATGCCAGGTTTCGGCATCTGGCTTCTCATCGATACGAATACCATAAAGCCGCTCGACTACCCGAAACATTCCGGTTACGACGCGGGCAGCAGGGAAGTACGGTCGCACATCCTCCTGCGCGAAGTGATACTTGGCATGCTGCAGCTTCTCGCCGTAGTAGGCGATATCCCATGCCTCAAGACGCCCGATGGCGTGCTTGTCGGCTGCGTAGGTCGTGAGCTCCTCGAAGTCGCGACGTGCCGCGGCCTTGGCACGCGCGGCGAGATCATGGAGAAACGCCAGAACCTCCGGCACCTTCTTTGCCATACGGGTCTGTAGAGCGTATTCCGCGTAGTTGCGGTACCCGAGCAAGGCCGCGGCTTCCCTGCGCAGGCGAAGAATCTTCAGAATCAGCGGCGTATTGTCCCATTTGCCTGCATTCGGCCCGCGGTCGCTGGCACGCGTGACATAGGCCTCGTACATGAGACGGCGCATGTCGCGATTGTCGGCATGGGTCATCACGGCAAGGAACGAAGGTTGTTCCAACGTGAATCGCCAACCGGGAATGCCCTGCCCCTCGGCTGACTGACGCGCCAGGGCGCGCGCGTCGTCTGGCAAACCGGCGAGGTCGCGCTCGTCGACAATTCGCAGGTCCCAGGCCTGGGTGGCGTCGAGCACGTTTTCCGAAAAGGTGGAGGACAACGCAGAGAGTTCCTTCTGGATTTCCTTGAAGCGCGCCTTCTTGACTGGCGGCAACTCGGCACCGCCAAGTCGGAAGTCCCGCAGGGTGTTCTCGACGATCTTTTTTTGCGCGGCTGAAAACGCGGCAAAACCGCTATCCGCGGCAATCTGCTTGTAGGCTGCGTACAGTCGTTCGTCGTGGGTAAGCTCTGTGTAGTACTCGGAAAGTTTCGGCAGATTCTCGTTGTACTCCTGGCGCAGCGCCTCGTTGTTCATCACGCTGTTCAGGTGCGAGACCGGCGACCACAGCCGGTTCAGGCGCTCGTTCATATCCTCGAGCGGTTGGGCGAAGTTGTCCCAATTGAACGCCGGTTGTGCGAGCAGCCGTTCGCGCGCCTCGCGATTCTCGGCGATCACCCGATCCACTGCGGCAGTTACATGCTCGGGGCGAATCGCCCGGAACCGGGGTAGTCCCGAAAAATCGAGCAACGGATTCGGCTCAGTGACGGTATTCATGCAAAATCGGATTTACCATGTTAAAAGGCGTGTGCGATACCGATCGACATTATAGCGAGAACGTTGCGCATGCACCGCGCTCATCCCTACGACGCCCTGACACCGGACGTGATTCTCGACGCAGTCGAAACCTGCGGGCCGCGCTGCACCGGAAGCCTGCTGGCGCTAAACAGCTACGAGAACCGTGTCTACCGCGTCGACATCGAAGAGATGGGGCCGTTGGTTGCAAAGTTCTACCGCCCGCACCGCTGGAGCGAGGCCGCGATCCGCGAGGAACACCAGTTTGCCGCGCTGCTCGCCGAGCAGGAAATCCCGGTCGTGGCGCCGACAGCCTATGGCGGGGATACCCTGCATCGGCACGCGGGATTCCTGTTCGCACTGTTTCCCTGGCAACCGGGCCGCGCACCGGAGCTCAATCACGCGGCCGATCGCGAACTGCTTGGCCGTTACCTCGGACGGCTGCATCGCGCCGGTAGCGCAGGGCGTTTTCACCACCGTCCGCAGCTCACCATTGAGGAGTTCGGCACGCATTCGGTGACGTTTCTCATCGGGAGCCCTTTCATTCCGCCCGAGCTGCATGAGCCGTTTCGCGCGGTCGCGGAGATGCTGCTTGCCGGCATCTCACGCGCGTTCGAGACCGCTGGCAGCGTACGTTCGCTGCGGCTGCACGGCGATTGCCATCTCGGCAATGTGCTGTGGAACGAGCGCCGCGGGCCGTTCCTGGTCGACCTCGACGATTGCCTCATGGGACCGGCCATGCAGGATCTGTGGATGCTGCTTTCCGGCAGCCGTGAAGAGCGTGAACAGCAACTCGCTGACGTGTTACGCGGCTATACGGAGTTCATGGACTTCGATGCACGCGAGCTGGTATTGATTGAGGCACTGCGGGGATTGCGGTTGTTGCGTTACAACGCGTGGATCGGCAACCGCTGGGACGATCCGGCGTTTCCACGCGCGTTTCCGTGGTTCGACTCGCGTCGGTTCTGGGAAGATCAGATTCTCACGCTTCGCCAGCAGGTCGCCGAGCTGGATGAGCCGTCACTCGCCTGGTCGCGTTGAGCAGATTCCCCGCCATGGCGCCGCACTAATAACACCAACTTAGCATCGCGAGGAGACCCATGGGCATTCGATCTTTTCAGGAAAGTACGCCACGGTTGGGCGCGCGCGTCTATGTGGATGAACAGGCCGCCGTGATCGGCAACGTGGAACTTGGCGACGATGTCTCGGTCTGGCCAATGTGCTCGATCCGTGGCGACGTCAATCGCATTCGTATCGGCGCACGCAGCAATATTCAGGACGGCTGCGTGATCCATGTGACGCATGCGCACGATGCGCTGCCGGGCGGACGGGCGGTGGTGGTCGGCGATGATGTGACCGTCGGCCACAATGTCGTGCTGCACGCCTGCACGATCGGGAACCGCTGCCTGGTCGGAATGGGATCAGTCATCCTCGACGGCGCTGTCCTGCACGAGGGTGTGCTGCTCGGCGCCGGCTCCCTGGTCACCGAGGAGAAAATCCTGGAGGGTGGGTATCTCTACGTCGGGCGGCCGGCGCGGCGCGTACGCGCCCTTACGGCGGAACAAATGAACTGGTTCGAGTACTCTGCACGCCACTACGTGCGGCTTAAGGACCGCTACCTTGCGGGTCGCTGACTACATAACTTAGCGGCGTATGTCAGCCAGATAGGCGCGGGCACGCCGCACCTTGTCAACACAGTTAGGGAATTTCTCGAATTGCTTTTGCACATCAGCGGCCGCGAGAAGACTCGCGGCCTTGGTCACTTCCACCGCCTCGCCGAATCCGTCGACCTTGGCCTTATTAAGCTCTGCATACCCGGCTTCGAGTCCCTCGGAGCACTGCCGCGCGACGTCGCCGCCGACACGTCCTGAACAACCCGACACGAGCAGGATGGTGGCAAGCGCAAGAATTGTGCGTGTGCTGTTGGTCATGACTGGATGCCGACTCCGATGTGAGAGTTAGTCATTGGACGGCGATTCGGTGCCGTCGGGGCGCTGGCATTTAAGCCAATCACCCTTCGCGGCGCAAGGTTTGAATCACGGTGGGCGTGGCGGGGCGCACGCCGTGCCACAGGAAATAGGATTCCGCTGCCTGCTCGACCAGCATCCCGAGCCCGTCCGTCACCGTTTCAGCGCCGTGCGTCGCGGCCCAATCGAGAAACGGCCGGCTCTTCTCGCCATACATCATGTCGTAGGCAAGCGCACGGTTCGCGAATAGGTTCGACGGCAGTGGCGGCACGTCGCCGCTCAGACTCGCTGCCGTGCCATTGATCACCACATCAAAACGGCGCCCCTTCAGTGCATCGAAACCACTGGCCTCGACACGTCCAAGCGCGGCAAACGTACTGACCAGCTCCTTGGCCCGCGCAACGGTGCGATTGGCGATGACCACCAATGCGGGATGCTGGCGCAACAGCGGACCGAGTACTCCGCGTACCGCGCCGCCCGCGCCAAGCAGCAGGATGTTCCTGTCCCGCAGGTGCACGCCCAGATTG
Organism: Acidithiobacillales bacterium SM1_46; assembly: GCA_001304215.1. Classification (GTDB taxonomy): domain Bacteria; phylum Pseudomonadota; class Gammaproteobacteria; order Acidiferrobacterales; family Sulfurifustaceae; genus SM1-46. Next base: position 45,651 of record LJVB01000003.1, read on the forward strand.
CGCGTCAGGTCATGCACCAAGCCCGCTCCGTCCGTGTTGTCACCGAAGATGGAACCATCGGGATCGAAGCGCAGGGTATTTACGGCACTTGCCTGTCGAGCGCGGTCACTCGGGTGCGTGGCAAGCTCGTAGGCATCGCGTTTGAACGGGACGGTAACATTCGCGCCGCGACCGCCCGCGATGCGAAACGCGTCCACACCTTCTGCAAAATGCCCTGGCTCAAGATCGATCGCGGTGTACTCGATTGAATGCCCAAGCTGCTGAGCGAACAGCATGTGAATGCGCGGCGACTTGCTGTGCGCGACGGGATGGCCGAACACCGCGTATCGCAGCAATGATGATTCGCTCGATGTCATGGGGCGCTATCTTACGCTCGCCGCCAACCGGAGGCACGTACCTACCCGCGCGGAACATGCGACGCGAGGCGCGCGTGTATGAGCGCGCGTAGCTCGAGGAGGCGCCCGTGAAAGAAGTGACCAGCGTCTGGCAGCAACACGAGATCGGGGCGGTGGCTGAGGCCATTGAGCCATTCGCGTACCTTCGAGCACGGGACGACCTCGTCCTG
>LJVB01000029.1 GCA_001304215.1 Acidithiobacillales bacterium SM1_46
TGGCCACGTCGATCGCGTACTCCATGAAGATCACGGGATCGTTGTAGGTGTAGGCAACGCTCTTGCAGCCGAGCCGGCTTGCGGCGCGTGCGATGGTCTCGGGACTGGCCTGATCCATCAGCGTGTCCATCTCGCGCGACTTGGAAATGTCCCAGTTCTGGCAGAACTTGCAGGCGAGATTGCAGCCGGCGGTGCCGAAGGACAGTACCGGCGTTCCGGGCAGAAAGTGATTGAGTGGTTTCTTCTCGATCGGGTCGACACAGTAACCGCTCGAGCGTCCATAGGTTGTCAGCACGATCGCATCGCCGTGGTTGGCGCGCACGAAGCACAAGCCGCGCTGGCCCTCGTGCAATTTGCAGAAGCGCGGGCAGACGTCGCACTGCACACGCCCGTCTTCGAGCTTGTGCCAGTAGCGCGTCGGCACCACGGTGCGCGGATCGAGAGTCTCTACTTCTTTGGACATCGGAGTGGCACCTCGCGACGGCGGTTACGTGACCGAATCGCTTGGTTACTGATCTATAGATGCGTCCGCGGACGCCGTAATTCAATGCTACGCGCAGCGTGCATCGCTTGAAAACACTGTCCGGCGGGATCATTGTATAAGCGTATAAGTGACTACTTTTCGCCGTATCGAGTATGCCCAGTGTGCGCCAGCCGGCCGTAGCCGGAATGTTCTATCCCGACGATCCGCGTGAGCTGCGCGGCATGGTTTCGCAGTATCTCGCGGCAGCGGAGACCGCGGGCGGGGTGCCCAAGGCGATCATCGCGCCGCACGCGGGATATATCTATTCCGGGCCGGTGGCGGCATCGGCATACGCGCTACTGAAGGCCGCACGCGGCGCGATCAGCCGCGTAATGCTGCTTGGGCCCGCGCATCGTGTGGCGCTCTCGGGACTTGCCTTGCCCTCGAGTGACTTTTTCGCCACGCCCCTCGGGGACGTGCCGATCGACAGGGAGGCGGTCGCTGCGCTCAAGAATCTCCCGCAGGTGCAGGTGCTGGATGCAGCACATGCGCGCGAGCACAGCCTTGAAGTGCACCTGCCATTTCTGCAGGAGGCGCTCGGCGAGTTTCGCCTGGTGCCTCTCGTGGTGGGAGACGCGTCCGCAGCGCAGGTGGGCGAGGTGCTGGAGCGGCTCTGGGGCGGACCGGAGACGCTCATCGTCATCAGCTCAGATCTTTCCCACTACCACGACTACCAGACGGCGCGGCGCATGGATGCCGCCACGTCGCGAGCGATCGAGAGCCTGCGTTTTGAGGATCTCGATTTCGACGCCGCTTGCGGGCGCGTGCCGGTGAGCGGTCTGCTGTATGTGGCGCGCCAGCGCGGGCTTTCGATTCGGACACTGGACCTGCGAAATTCAGGCGATACGGCCGGTCCACGTGACCAGGTGGTGGGTTATGGCGCCTATGCCATCAACTGACTCCGTTCTCACGGCGGCGCATCGTCAGGAACTCCTCGGCCTGGCGGCGCGTTCGATCCAAGCAGGGTTGACCGGCGATCGACTGAAAGTACGTGCCGGGGATTTTCCGCAACCGCTTCGCATGACGCGTGCCACGTTCGTGACCCTCACGATCGATGCGCAGCTGCGCGGGTGCATCGGAACGCTCGAGGCGCGTCGCGCACTGGTTGAGGACGTGGCTTCGAACGCCTATAGCGCGGCCTTCGAGGATCCGCGCTTTGCGCCACTGGAGCGTGGCGAATTCGAGCGGCTCGATATTCATCTCTCGCTGCTGTCGGCGCCAGAACCCATTCAGTTCGGCTCGGAAAAGGACCTGCTCGCGCAGATTCGTCCGAGCCTCGATGGGCTGGTGCTTGAGGAGGGCGCACGCCGGGGCACCTTCCTTCCGTCGGTGTGGGAGCAGCTTCCGGATCCGGTCGAGTTCCTGCGACATCTGAAGCGCAAGGCCGGGCTTCCCGCTGATTATTGGTCTGCCACGCTGCGCGTCAGCCGCTACACCTCGGAGTCCATCCCGTAGGGAATCGGCACGCACACCCGCGTTGTTGATCGAGATCAATGAAGTGCCGGTTCGCAGGCGCGTAGCCTGAAGTCTGGCAGGCGCGCGCAACGGGCGCCGGTTGTGTCAGGCAGTGAGGAGCGTGCGATGCGGTTTCGCGACCGAACCGATGCCGGCAAACAACTCTCCGCGGCCCTCTCGGAGTACCGGGGCGAGGCGGGCGTGGTGCTGGCGCTGCCGCGCGGCGGCGTAGTGCTCGGCATCGAGGTCGCCGAGGGTCTGGGCATGCCGCTCGACCTGGTCATTCCGCGGAAAATCGGGCACCCGCAGCAGCCGGAATATGCCATCGCGGCAGTCGCCGAAAGCGGCGAACTCGCTGCCAACGAGGCTGAAGTGCGGCGCGTAGATCCGGACTGGTTTCGCAACGCAGTGGATCGCGAGCAGGCTGAGGCCAAGCGCCGCCGACAGCTCTATCTCGGCGGACGGGCGCCGTTGCCGCTCGCCGGCAAGCTCGCGATCCTGGTGGATGACGGCATCGCTACCGGGCTCACCATGTTCGCCGCCATTCGCGACGTGAAGCAGCGCTCACCGGCGCGTACCGTGGTCGCGGTACCGGTGGCGCCGGCCGACACAGTGGCTCAGTTGCGCCGCGAAGTTGACGCGGTCGTCACGCTGGACGACGGGGAGTACTTTCTCGGCGCGGTCGGCGCCTACTATGACGACTTCCCGCAGGTGAGCGACAGTGAAGTGGTGGCGCTCATGCAGCGCGCGGCCGGCAAGGCGGCGCTGGAGGCCTGAACATGAAGGTGATCGATCGCGCGGTTGAGCTGCAGGTGGCAATCCCGCTCGATGGCGAGGTTCACAAGGGCGCGCTCACGCTTGCGGCTGGTGCCAGGGGCATTGTGCTGTTCGCGCACGGCAGCGGCAGCAGCCGCCTCAGTACTCGCAATCGCTTCGTGGCCGAGCGCCTTGTCGACGCGGGTCTTGCCACACTGCTGTTCGATCTGCTGACCGAGATCGAGGACCGGGACTACGCGATGCGCTTTGATATCGAGCTGCTTACACGCCGCCTGCTCGGTGCGACCACCTGGGTTCGGGAACAGGCCGGGACGCAAGGGTTGGCGCTCGGCTATTTTGGCGCGAGTACCGGGGCCGCCGCGGCGCTCAAGGCCGCCGCGGCTCTCGGCGATACCGTCCGCGCCGTGGTATCGCGTGGCGGCAGGCCCGACCTCGCCATGGCGGAACTGCCGGAGGTGCGCGCGCCGGTGTTGCTGATCGTCGGGGGCAACGACGATGTGGTGATCGAACTGAACCAGTCGGCCTACGCGCGACTCACGGGACGCAAGGAACTGCATATTGTTCCGGGCGCGACCCATCTTTTTGAGGAACCCGGCACGCTCGATGAAGTCGCGAACCTCGCGGCTGGGTGGTTCGCGCGCCATTTGGGTGTCGCGCAGGGCAACTGAGCTTCACAGGGGGAACAGCCATGGGCATACAACAACCGCCGATAATCAGCCAGTGGTACCGGCACCTCGACAAGGGGCAGTCGTTCCAAGTCACAGCCGTGGACGAGGAGGCCGGCACCATCGAGGTGCAGCACTTCGATGGTGACCTCGAGGAGATAGAGGTCGAAGACTGGCCGGACATGGCGCTTGAGACGATCGAGACGCCTGAGGACTGGACCGGTCCGATGGACGACATCGAGCGCGATGACCTCGGTTACACGGAAACCGAAATGCAGCCGGGGGACTGGGCCGAGCCACTCAACGAAACCTCTACGTCGCAGGAATCGGAGGAGCGGACAGAAGAGGAGGACTAGACGGGCATCGGTCGACGCCAGATCAGCCGCCCGTCCCGGTAGACCGCGCGCACCCGGTGGAAGGGGATGCGGTGTAGGGCGCCATCAGGATCATACAGCTCGAAAACACGGCGCTGGCCAGGCGGAAAATGCAGCTCGCCAAGTGGCACGATCAAGATGGCACGCTCCACCCGGTCGTAGTAGCCGATGGCGAAACGACCGGCCCCGAAGCGCGGATCCCAGCGAATGCGCGATAGCAGCTGATGAATGGGCTGCACGCGCTAGCGCGATTCGCCGGTCCGCACCCACACTCCACGGCCCTCGCAGCGCAGCAGCTCAGTGCCACTCAGGACGTAGTCGCCCAGTGCGTAGCGTTCGTTGTTAAAGTAACAGGCGCCGGTTTCGAGCTCGAGATCGAGTGATAGTGACTCGTCGTCGGCCTCGTCAAAGATCGGCGAGTTCTTGAGCTCCGGATCCGGGGCGCCAACTTGTGGGGCATGTGAAGCGTGGCCCTTGGTCATGGGATGTCTCCTGTCACCTGAGAGTTGCGACTCTGCGGCTCATTAGTTCTGCTTATCAGCCGCCACATATGCGCTCTAATCAGGCTCACCTGGATTTTGCTTATTGAATCATCGCGCCAACCCGGGCCACATGGCTTGACGGAAATCAAAGTACCACCGGCTTGCTATCGGTAGTATAAGAACAGCTATAGCTGCGCGACGGAGGTGCCCGTGGAACACCGCTGGAGCGAACGCAAGCAGCTGCCCGCGAGAGTGACCGTGCACTCGCGGGTAGACAAGTCATTTCCCGCGATATTGCGCGACCTCAGTCTCGGTGGTGCATTTATCGAAACTGCCGGTCGCTCTCTGCCCGTGAACGAGCCGCTGGTTCTTTCGATCGTCCTTGGGCCAGACGGGGACAGGACTTATCACCGCCTGCATGCGATGGTGGTGCGCGCGGCACGCGATGGCGTCGGGCTCATGTGCCTGGATTGTGATACCGGCACACTTGGTGAATTGCGTGCCGTGCTGGACGCGGCCAAGGCGACCAGTGTTCCGATTCGAGAGAAACTGCGATTGATCGTCTCCTGACGGATGATCGCGCAAGGAGGACAGCGATGGCCATTGCCCATTCGATCGTTGAATTGCTTCAGCAGCATCACGTCCCGTACGCGGTGATGCGACATGCGCACAGCGCATCGAGCAGGGAAACCGCGGCGGCAGCGCACGTATCGCCGGCCTGCATCGCCAAGGCGGTAGTGCTCGCCGACGCGCACGGCTATGTCTTGGCGGTCGTTCCGGCCGACCGGTATGTGGAGATCGAGAAGCTCTCGCAGGTACTGGGGCGTGAGCTCAAGCTCGCTCCGGAGGGGATGCTTGACCAGTTATTTGGCGACTGCGAGCCGGGCGCGGTTCCGCCGTTCGGCGAGGCCTATCATCTCGATACCATCGTGGATGACGCCCTGCTTGGCGAGCCGGAAGTCTTCTTCGAGTCTGGCGATCACGAGGAGCTCGTGTGCGTGGACGGCGAGGAGTTCGCGCGCCTCATGGGCCGCACGCGACACGGGGCGTTCAGCCACTGAGCCGAATCTGCTGGCGCGGCGCAGGCGGTGAATCCTGCTAGGAGCGCAGACGAAAGCCAGCATCGAGCGCTTTCAGTCGCTCCATGATGCCGGTGTATTCAAGTTCGGCCATCGGTAGCATGGCCGCGCCGAAGAATCCCTGCCGACGCATGTCGATCGCCTTGTCGCTCACGTGCTGGCGCACGGTATCCCAGAATGGATGGGCAAAGGCGTCGACGGGCTCCGTGAGCTTGCCCTCGTGCACGCAGAATGCCGCGCAGCTCACCACCGGCGGACCATCGAAGTAGCTCACGCCGGAGGCAAGCAGCACGGGCATGAGCGGCATCTGGTGCGATCCGCGCATACAGCCCGCGACGTAGGCTCCCATCGCATAGGGTGCCAGGACCTCGCCAGTCGCCGGGAAGTTCTTCTGCACGCGCACCAGCATGACGGGATCGTCCTTGCCGGTGTACTTGCCGGCAATGTTGTGGAGTCGCGAGGTAGAGGCGCTCACGGCGATGTCGTTGGCTGCACGCGACCAGATGGATTCGACCACGTAGCGCTCGGTGTCGCGCAGAAGCGAGGCGATGCTGTAGAGATCCTCGGGGGCGTCCAGCTCGATGACGCGATCACCCTCGGTATGACTCACGTCCATGATGACGAAGCGGAACCCCTTGCCCAGGTCCGGTGCCAGCATGAGTCCCGGCGTGTTCATGGGATCTGCGAACGCGAGGTAGAGCGGCAGGTTGAAGGCGCCGGGATCGGTCTTGTCGGCTGCGAAGAAAAGGAAGGGTTCATTCGGGCGTTCCTCGAATTCCATTTCCGCCACCGCCGGTCCCATGCCATGCACGTTTCCCGAGAACGCGTCCTTCAGTAGGTCCTGGCCCGCACCGTACAAGCCCTGGCCCTTGGCGGTCGCCGTCCCGGCAACGAAGGCGTCCCAGGCAAGCTTGTGAACATCGCTGTTTTTCACGCCGCGGCGGTGTGTCATGAGAATGGCGATGTCATCGCCGGTGTGACTCACGTAGGAGTCGATTAGTAGCGCCTTGCCGCGTTGCAGGACAAACTCGCGCACCGATGCGAGCAATTGCTGCGAAGGACAGATATGACCACCAATCGATCCGATGTCTGCCTTGATAACGCTGAGTGTGGTTTTCATGACATGCCTCCCGCGAAACCGGTCGCGGATCAGATTCTATATGCGAAGAAACTATGGCAACTTCACGAAGACTGCCTTGATACCGGTCAAAATAGGCGGGGCGAGACTCACGGGACTGACAGCGTTATTCTTTAGGTAGGTAGAGAGATAGACACTAAGGAGGGTTTCAGCATGGCACGTACCAAAAAGAGCGCTGCCACAGGCAGCACAACGAAGAAGCGCTCCCCAGCGCGCAAGACTCCGCCCGGCAAAGCGAATGCCACAGAAGCGGTATCCGCAGCAGAGCGCGAGCGCATGATAGCCGAGGCCGCGTACTTTCGGGCCCTCGGACGCGGCTTCCAGGGCGGCGATCCGATCGCCGATTGGCTGGCGGCAGAGCGCGAGGTGAACCGCCTGTTGCCACCCTCGGCCGAGCAGCGCCAGGATCTCGCGGCATATGAGAAGCTGCGCACGCGCGTCGCGACGAGCCTTGGTGCCGCACGCGAGACGCTGAGTGCGGAGAACATTCGGGCAGCGCTCACGCAGGCGGTGGAACAACTCAAGGCGGCTGGTGAGCACACAGCCGACACCGTAGATCGCGTTGCGGCGATCGTGGAAAAGGACATGGTTGGTGCGGCGCAGTACATCGGGTCACGGGCCGAAGCGTTCTCGGAGCGCGCCGCCGATCTGTTTCATGTATGGAAGGATCACGGCAGTGAGTTTCTTGGTGGGGCGACCCAGGCGCTCGGCGACTGGCTCAAGGCCCGCAGGGAAGGTGCGAAGCCGGTCGTTTATCGAACCGGCGAGATGGCTTCAGCAGGGATGCTCGAGTGCACCGCTTGCGGAGAGCGGCTGGTGCTCGAGAGCGCGGCCCATGTGCCGCGCTGCCCGCGCTGCCATGCGCTCGAGTTCCGCCGGCGCTAGCGGCGCGTGCGCCTGATAGCACCGTGGTTGGTCGGTTTGATCTTGATGGCGGATGCGCTCGTGCTCGCTGATACGCACGTGCTGCCGCCGCCCCGCATGGACGGCGCCCTCGAACGCTTGCTCTCCACCCGGCACTCGCTGCGCGAGTTCTCACCACGAGCGCTTACCATCGGGCAGGCAGGGCAATTGCTCTGGGCAGGGACCGCGCCTTCTGCCGGCGCTCGCTATCCGTTGTCGCTGCTCCTTATCGTCGGCGACGTCGAGGGATTCTCGCCAGGCGTCTACCGCTATGAACCCGGGCCGCATCGCTTGGTGCAGTTGCATGTCGGCGATGTGCGCAGCGCGCTTGCGGCTGCGGCACTTGATCAGGAGTGGCTGGCGCGCGCACCGGCAATTATCGCCGTTGCAGCAACCGAGCGGCGCACGACGCAGAAGTATGGTCCGCGTGGAGCGCGTTACGTGCACATGGAGGCCGGGCACGTTGCGCAGAATGTCTTGCTTCAGGCGACAGCGCTCGGGCTGGGTGGCGCCCCGGTCGGTGCATTCGACGACGATGCGGTAGCGAAGCTGTTGCGGCTGAATCGCGACGAGCAGCCGCTTTATCTGCTTCCCGTGGGACGGCCCTAGCGGTTGTCAGTCAATCGCTGCGTTGCGCAATTTTTCAGCCGCTGCCTCAGGTGCGACGGTATTCACGAAAAGCCCCGAACCGAGCTCGAACCCGGTCGGGATGCTGGTGCGCGGCGTGATCTCGATGTGCCAGTGGTAGCTCGCGTCGCACTCCTCACAACCGGCATCGTGCGGCAGTGAGTGCAGGAAGAAATTGTACTGCACGCCACCCAGCACGGATTCCAGTCGCGCCATCGTCCGACGCATGATGCGCGCGAGATCCGCATAGTCATCGGCGCTGACCCGCAGGTAGTCGGACTGGTGCTTAAGCGGAAGGATGTGAACTTCCCATTCGTAGCGGCTGGCGAACGGCTTGATGGCGATGAAGCGCTGGCCACGCTCAATCACGTACTGACCGACGTTGATGCGCCGGCGGATTTCGCCCGACTCGCGGTCGTAGATCGTGGCTTCGAAGGTGAGCGCCTCGTCGATCAGAGAGCAAAAGATGCAGCGGTGGTTCTTCTGGTAGAAGCGGCGGCTCTCCGCGACCTCGGCCTGCACGTTGTCCGGGATGACCGGCGTCGCGATGATCTGGCTGTGGGTATGGGCGATCGAGGCGCCGGCCGCCGGCCCGAAATTCTTGAATACCAGGACGTAACGGAGCCGGTTGTTCGAACGGTAGAGTTGCTCCATGCGCTCGCGGTAGGCACGGAAAAGTAGTGCGAGGTGTTGCTCGCTCATTTCGTGGAGCGCGGTGCCGTGCTCGCTGTGATCGATGATGACCTCGTGGCGTCCGTAGCCGTCGATGGTTTGCTGCAGACCGAACGTGAGGTTCGGGTTGGAGCGATCGTCGCCAAGGACCGGGTAGAGGTTCTCGACGATGCGTACCGACCAGGTACCATCGGACGGGTAGCTTTTTATTTGCGGGGGTGTCATTGCCTCGTTGCCAGCGCAGAACGGGCAGGTTTCGACGTGTTTGCGCGTATCGCGCGGGACCAGCGCCTCGGCCTTCTTCGGTCGCAGGGAACGTGCCGTGGCGACCAGCACGGACTCGCTTGGGACGATCGGATTAATGCGGATTTCGCGCACCGCGTTGGGCGTCTCGGTCTTGTCCATGGCCACCTCCGGGCGAAACCAAGCTTAGAGGCCACCCTGCCTCGCCGCGAGCAAAAACGCCTGATTCGCCCATAAACGCGTGCGTTCGTGGATCATCCGCCTTGTCACGGCCGGTGCGGAAAAGTACCATGCGCCATCGGTACTTAGCTCTCGCGGATCCCCAGCCTATGTTCCAGGGAAGTATGGTGGCGCTGGTGACGCCCATGAACGAAGACGGTTCGCTGGACGTCACGGCTCTGCGCAGCCTGATTGATTTTCATGTCGACAACGGCACTGACGCGATTGTCGCGGTCGGCACCACCGGCGAGTCGCCAACGCTCGACATGGACGAGCATTGCGAGGTGATTCGGATCTCGGTTGAGCAGGCCGGCGGGCGGGTGCCGGTGATCGCCGGAACTGGCGCCAATTCGACGCGCGAGGCGATCGAACTGACGCGCTGCGGGCAGGAGGCGGGCGCCGATGCCTGCCTGCTGGTCACTCCTTACTATAACAAGCCTACCCAAGAGGGGCTGTACCAGCACTTCAAGGCTATTGCCGAGGCTGTGCCGATCCCGCAGGTCCTCTATAACGTGCCGGGTCGCACTGCCTGCGACCTGCTGCCGGAGACGGTCGAGCGCCTCTCGCACATCTCGAACATCGTCGGCATCAAGGAGGCAACCGGCAACCTTGATCGTGCGCGCGAGATCATCCGCCGCTGCGGTAGCCGGATTGAGCTCTATTCCGGCGACGACGCCACGGCCCTAGATTGCATCCTGCTCGGCGGGCGAGGCGACATTTCCGTGACTGCCAATGTGGCACCGCGCCTGATGCATGAGATGTGCGCGCTTGCGCTTGCCGGCAAGCAGGCCGAGGGGCGCGCGGTGAATGAGCGGCTCATGGGGCTGCACAAGCACCTGTTTCTCGAGGCCAATCCAATTCCGGTCAAGTGGGCACTAAAAGAGATGGGACTGATCAAAGGGGGTATCCGTCTGCCCCTGACGACGCTTTCGGCACAGCATCACGAAACGGTCCGTCAGGCGATGCGCGCGGCGGGAATCCAGGTCTGATTATCGTTCAGGAGCTTCATGACGCAGTCTTCTCAATTGGTACGTGTTGTTGGTTTCTCTATGATGGCGCTGGTCCTGGTGTCGTGCACTACCGACATGCAGCGCACGATTGACTACAAGACCACCCGGACGCTGCCACCGCTCGAAGTGCCTCCCGATCTGGCTTCGCCACCGACCGGTGCCGATCCTGCCGCGAAGGTGCAGCCCAGCACGACCTATTCTCAATACAGCGCCGAGCAGAAGAAAGAGAAAACCGAGCCTGTCACGCCTGGTGCCGTAGCCGTGCTGCCGCAGTTCAGCAACGTGCAACTCAAGCGCGAGGACGGCGTCCGCTGGCTCACCATACGTTCGGAGCCCGAGGCTTTGTGGCCACGGGTGCGAGACTTCGTTCTGGCCAACGGGCTCCTGATCTCCCGGGAGAATCCGCGGATCGGCATTATCGAAACGGAATGGGCCGAGAACCGCGCCAATGTCGGTGACTCGTTGCAACGCACGTTTGCGCGCTGGTTCGGTACGCTCTATTCCACCGGACTGCGCGATCGTTTCCGTTTCCGGCTCGAGCGCGGTGTCGAGCCGGGCACGACGGACGTATACATCGTGCATCAGGGTATGGAGGAGTTCGTGCTGCCTGGGACGCCTGATCTCGTCCAGACACGCTGGCGCCCGCGTGCCTCCGATCCCGAGCTGGAAATCGAGATGCTGCGCCTGCTAATGGTTGGCCTCGGTACGCCCGAACCGGCGGCGAAACAACAGGTGGCGACGATTGCCGCTACCCCCGCACGCAGCGAGCGCGCCCGCCTAATGCGCGATCAGGAAGCGGTGCAGTTGTCGCTGCAGGATGACCTCGATCGCGCCTGGCGGCGCGTGGGACTCGCGGTCGATCGCATGGGCTTCACGGTGGAGGATCGCGATCGCAGCAAGGGCGTGTACTATGTACGCTACCTCGATCCGGACTACGGCACCGACAAGGGCAACTGGTTCACGGACATGTTTAGCAGTGACAAGCCGCGCCCCAATGACCAGTTCCAGATCCATCTGAAGGATGGCGAACAGGGAACCACCGTGGAGGTGCTGAACAAGCAGGGCACACTGGAGAATTCCAAAGTGCGCGAGCGGATCCTGACGTTGCTCTACGAGCAGTTGAAATAGCTGGCCGGATTGCCAGTTCATGCAGGTCGGCGCTGTCCCTGGGCGCTGCGGTAAACAATAACGGCGGGTGACGACTGTATACGCGAGCGAAGCGGGCGAGTGCTGACGTACGATCGGTGGCATTTGCGCTGCTCGGCAGCGGCAGCGCGGGCAATGCCGCGGTGATTGCCGCCGGACGCACGCGGGTCCTTCTGGATTGCGGCTTTTCCGCGCGAGAGACCGAGCGGCGGCTGGCGCGTGCCGGTCTCGCGGATGTGCCGCTCAGCGCCATCCTGATTACTCACGAACACAGCGATCATGTTGGCGGGGCGGTGGCCTGCGCGCGTCGATTCCGCGTACCCGTTTGGATGACCTCCGGGACGCATGCGGCCCTTGGGCGCCAGGCGCAGGGACTACTCGACGTACGCCACTTCAATCCACACGAGGAATTCGCGATCGGTGATCTGCGCATCGAGCCCTTCCCGGTGCCGCATGATGCGCGCGAGCCCAGTCAGTTCGTATTCAGCGACGGCGCCACCAGGCTAGGTTTCCTGACCGATGTCGGCGTCACGACGCCGCACATCGAGCGCATGCTCGGGGGATGCGATGCGCTGGTGCTCGAGTGCAACCACGATCGAGACATGCTGCGCGATGGACCCTATCCCCCGGCGCTCAAGGCGCGCATCGCGGGGGACCATGGCCATCTGGACAATGCCGCCGCCGCGCAACTCTTGTCGCGCCTTGATCGCTCGCGGTTGCGTCAAGTGGTGGCAGCGCATTTGAGTGAGACCAACAATACCCCGGCCAAGGCGCGCGCGGCGCTCGCTGCCGTTCTCAACTGTTCACCGGACTATGTATCGGTGGCCGATCAGAACATGGGGTTCGGTTTATTCAGCCTGGCCGCGGGCGAAGCATGAGGTAAAGTAGCGAAGATGCCAGATCACTCGTCCGATCCCGCGGCCCGTTCCGGATCCCCGTCGTCCAGCTGGCAGGTCGTTGCCATCGCGGGATCTGCCGCGCTTTCCCCGTTTCGTCGCGACCGGCTACTCGCCGAGATGCAGGCACGCGTGCCGGCACTTGCGTCCATCGATGCGCGCTACTGGCACTTCGCAGCGATCGAGCACCCACTCGCGGACAACGAACGCGCCGTACTCGAGTGCATCCTGACCTATGGGCCCCGCAGCGAGGCGCCGCCGGCCGGCGCGGTGGGCACCGCGTTGCTCGTGATTCCAAGGCTCGGCACGATCTCGCCCTGGGCCAGCAAGGCGACCGACATTGCTCGGCATTGTGGGCTAGGGCGTATCCATCGCCTCGAGCGTGGGGTGGCATGGACTTTCACGCGCCGTGACGGCGGCCCGCTCACCGCTGCCGAGCGCGAGTCGCTCGTGCCACTTATCCATGACCGCATGACGGAAAACGTCCTGCCGGACTTCCAGCAGGTGGACGAGCTGTTCCGCGAGGCGACCCCGGCGCCGCTGCGCACCGTCGATATCATCGGCGGTGGGCGCGTGGCGCTAGAAGCGGCCAATCGCGACTGGGGACTCGCGCTTTCGCCGGACGAGGTCGACTATCTGGTCGAGAATTTCACCCGCCTCGCGCGCAATCCGACGGATGTTGAGCTCATGATGTTCGCGCAGGCCAACTCCGAGCACTGCCGGCACAAGATTTTCAACGCCGACTGGATCATTGGCGGCAAGCGCCAGAAGGAATCGCTGTTTGGCATGATCCGCCATACGCACGCCATGAATCCGAAGGGGACCTTGAGCGCCTACGCGGACAACGCGGCGGTAATAGAGGGCGCGAAGGTCAGACGCTTCTTTCCCGACCCCCATTCGCACGAGTACCGCGGCCGCGAGGAGGACACCCATATCCTCATGAAGGTCGAAACCCACAACCATCCCACCGCAATTTCGCCGCACCCTGGTGCGGCGACTGGGGCTGGCGGCGAGATTCGTGATGAGGGCGCGACCGGTCGCGGCGCGAAGCCAAAGGCCGGCATCACCGGCTTTTCGGTGTCCGACCTGCGCATTCCGGGCGCGGAGCGCGCCTGGGAGCGTGACCACGGAAAGCCCGGACGGATCGCCAGCGCGCTCGACATCATGATCGAGGGGCCGCTTGGCGGCGCTTCCTTTAATAATGAGTTCGGCCGGCCGAATCTGGGCGGCTATTTCCGGACCTTCGAGCTCGAGGTTGGTGGCGAGGTGCGCGGCTACCACAAGCCGATCATGTTGGCTGGTGGCATGGGTAATATTCGTGCTCCGCATGTGAAGAAAGACGACATTCCGCCCGGTTCAGCCGTGGTCGTGATCGGGGGTCCGGCCATGCTGATTGGCCTTGGGGGCGGTGCGGCGTCCAGCGTGGCGAGCGGCAGCAGTCACGAAGATCTAGATTTCGCCTCTGTGCAGCGCGCCAATGCCGAGATGCAGCGTCGTTGCCAGGAGGTGATCGATGGCTGCTGGGCATTGGGCGCTGACAACCCGATCCTGTCCATCCATGACGTTGGTGCTGGAGGGCTTTCCAATGCCGTGCCCGAGATCGTGCATGGCAGTGATCGTGGCGGGCATTTCGAGTTGCGCACAGTGCCGAATGACCAGTCCGGCATGTCGCCGATGGAGATCTGGTGCAACGAGGCCCAAGAGCGCTACGTGCTTGCCATTGAGCGTTCCAGGCTCCCGGCCTTCGAGGCGCTGTGCTCACGCGAGCGCTGTCCCTACGCCGTGATCGGCGAGGCCACAGCCGCGCCACGCCTGGTGGTAGAGGACCGTTACTTTTCCGCGGGCCCGAAGGCCGGCGGGACGCGGCCGATTGACCTCGATCTCGCCATATTATTTGGCAAGCCGCCCAAGATGTTGCGTGATGTGAAGCGCGCGAAGCACCGGCTCGAGCGGTTCACGACCCGCGGACTTGATCTGCGCGAAGCGATCTATCGCGTGCTCCAGCTTCCGACCGTGGCAAATAAATCGTTTCTCATTACTATCGGCGATCGCAGCGTTACCGGGCTTGTATGCCGGGACCAGATGGTCGGGCCCTGGCAGGTTCCGGTGGCCGATGTCGCCGTGACCGCGAGCGGTTATGAGGCCAATACCGGCGAGGCAATGGCGATTGGTGAACGCACGCCAATCGCGCTCATCGAGGGGCCGGCCAGCGGGCGCATGGCGATTGGTGAGGCACTCACCAATCTTGCCGCTGCTCGCATTCGGGCGTTGCCCGATGTAAAGCTCTCGGCCAACTGGATGGCGCCGGCCGGACACCCCGGCGAGGACGCGGTGCTATTTGATACCGTGCGGGCAGTTGCGCTGGAGCTGTGCCCGGCGCTCGGTATCTCGATTCCGGTCGGCAAGGACTCGATGTCCATGAAGACGGTCTGGCGCGACGAACAGGGCGGCGAGCGCGCCGTGACGGCCCCCCTTTCACTCATCGTTTCGGCATTCGCGCCAGTCATGGACGTTCGCAAGACACTTACGCCGATGCTGCAAACCGGGGTTGGCGAAACCGATCTTGTTCTCGTCGACCTCGCGCGTGGCGCGAACCGGCTTGGCGGCTCGGCGCTGGCCCAAGTTCACGGACAGCTCGGTAATGAGGCGCCGGACGTAGACGATCCGCGCGCGCTGCGCTTGTTCTTCCACGTGGTGCAGGCGCTTAACGAGCTGGGACTCGCGCTCGCGTATCATGATCGCTCAGACGGTGGGTTGCTCGCGACAGTGTGCGAAATGGCCTTCGCTGGCAAAACTGGTGTGACGCTTGATCTCACCACGCTCGGCAAGGATCCCGTGGCGGCACTGTTCGCGGAGGAGCTTGGTGCGGTATTACAGGTACCGCGCAATCGCCGCGCAGGAATTCTCGGTGCGCTCAAGAAGGCCGGTCTCATCCGCCATGCGCATGTGATCGGTTACACGACTGACGACGATCTCATCAGCATTCGGCACGATGGCAAGGAGCTCTTCTACGACTCGCGCGTGAACCTCCAGCGCGCCTGGTCAGAGACCAGCTATCACATCCAGCGATTGCGCGATAATCCACAGACGGCACAGCAGGAGTACGACGCGATCCTCGATGCGACGAACCCGGGCCTCTCGGCACGCCTCGGCTTCGATCCGGCGGAGGACGTGAGCGCACCATTTATCGCGCGCGGCGTACGCCCGCGTATCGCCATCCTTCGCGAGCAGGGCGTGAACGGACAGCTTGAAATGGCGGCGGCTTTCGATCGCGCCGGTTTCGGCGCCATCGACGTCACCATGAGCGATGTCATCGACGGGCGCGTCTCGCTCAGGGATTTCAAGGGGCTCGCCGCCTGCGGCGGTTTCTCCTTTGGCGATGTGCTAGGGGCCGGCGAGGGATGGGCGAAATCGATTCTCTTCAACAGCCGCGCGCGCGACGAGTTCACCGCCTTTTTCCGCCGGACTGACACCTTCGCGCTCGGTGTCTGCAACGGCTGCCAAATGATGTCCAACTTGCACGAGATAATCCCTGGTGCGCAGCGCTGGCCGCACTTCGTGCGCAACCACTCGGAGCAGTTCGAGGCCCGCACGGCAATGGTGCAAATTCCACAGAACCGTTCGATCTTGTTCCGAGGCATGGAGGGTTCGATGCTGCCGGTCGCAGTGGCTCATGGCGAGGGGCGGGCCGAGTTCCGCGAGTCCACTGACGTCGAGCAGGTGATCCTCGACAAGCAGGTGGCGCTCTGTTTCGTCGACAATCGTGGCGGCCTGACCGATTTCTATCCTTATAACCCCAACGGGTCGCCGCATGGCATCACCGGCCTCACCACGGCCGATGGGCGTTTTACCATCATGATGCCCCACCCCGAGCGTGTTTTCCGCAGCGTAGCGCTTTCGTGGCGCCCGGCGGAGTGGGGCGAGGACAGCCCGTGGATGCGCATGTTTCGCAATGCGCGCGTATGGGTGGGCTGAAACGCCGCACCTCGGCTCAGGCGACCGCCGAATTCTCTTTGGTAGAGAACAGCGTGCGGTAACTGCAGTAGACGCTGGTTGCGACGAGCGGTAGGACGACGGTCACGACCAGCAGCCACACGAACGGTGCGAGCCAGACCGAGATATACGAGGCAAGCCCGGCGAGCAGGCTCGGCAGGAGCAGTGGCGCCAGCACGATGAGAAGTGCCAGTGCGTACTGAAGGCTCGCCCTGAAGCTGCGGCCAATGGCTGGGACCAGCGCCTCGTCCTGCAGGAATGCGAGTGGTAGCGCGTAGAGGAGCGACGCCGCAAGCAGGAAGTAGACCACGAGCACAAGGAGGCCCGCCAGCAGCACCAACAGCATTGGGCCAATGTCCAGCGTGGACCAGCGCGCTACCCAGGCGCTGCCGGCAATGACGCGAATCAGCAAATGCGTCATCAGAACGACGGCCAGGCTGAAGATACCGGCGACCAGGGTCGGCACGACGTGATCTTCGTCGCGAAACACCAGTATCAGTCCGCGCGGTGATTGCCGGATGGCATCCCGACGCAGATCGGCGGGCAGGACAAACTTCATCTGCGCCACCCTGTCGATTGCCAAGTAGCTGCTCGCCAACAGGATGGGCGCGATCAGGGCAATCACCAGTGCCCCAACGAGCGGTATGAGCGAAAGCAGTGTGAGGAGCACAGCGGCGCAGACGCCCATGCCACCAAGCAGCCAGGGATTGCGGCCGAACAGCCGCGACCCGCATTTGAGCCAGCGTCGCCCAAGTTCAACTTGTCTTGCCAGAGGTTGCACGGTCAGTCCTTTGGAACTGGAATGGAACTCCGTTTTCCCGGTTATAAAGGCTAGCACAGGGCGGCCGGCAGGGTTGCCCCGGCCGACCGGCGCGTTGCTGCCGCATAGCAGCCGCGCGCGCGGTGCGGTTAATTCGGCGGGACGGGCGTGATAACTTGCTTACCTGTTTCGCCTGCACGGGAGGACATTGGCAATGGAGCTTGGACTGGTTGGGTTGGGCCGAATGGGCGCCAACATGGCAAGGCGCTTGCGCCGCGGCGGAATCAGTTTGTTTGCGTGGAACCGAAACGCCACCGTCACGGAGGCGCTCGCGCGCGAAACCGGGCTCGTGGGTGTCGCGAATATCACCGAACTTGTGGCCAAGCTGCCGGCGCCGCGTGTGATTTGGCTGATGTTACCGGCCGGCGAGGTTACCGAGCAGCATCTGACGCAGATCATGCCGTTGCTAGCCGCTGGCGATCTCGTGGTCGACGGCGCCAATTCCTACTACAAAGACTCCGTGCGTCGTGCCGGACTGCTTGCCGAACGCGGGGTGCAGTTCGTGGACGCCGGCGTCTCGGGCGGGGTGTGGGGCCTTGAGAACGGTTATGCGCTCATGCTCGGTGGCGAGGTGAAGTCAATCGCGCTCCTGCGACCGGTCATTGAGGCGCTCGCACCCGCTCCCGATCGCGGTTGGCTGCACTGCGGACCTGGCGGCAGCGGGCATTTCGTCAAAATGATCCACAACGGCATTGAGTACGGGATGATGCAGGCGTATGCCGAGGGATTTGCGCTCATGAAGGCGCGCGCCGACTTCAGGCTCGATCTCGCTGCGATTGCGGAGATGTGGCGTCACGGTAGCGTGGTGCGCAGCTGGCTGCTCGATCTTACCGCTGATTTCCTTGCACGTGATCAGGAGCTCACGGATATTGCACCGTTGGTGGCGGACTCGGGAGAGGGGCGCTGGACCGCACTCGAGGCGGTGCAGCAGGGCGTTCCTGCGCCGGTCATGAGCCTTGCCCTCATGATGCGCTTCGCGAGCCAGGGGCGTGCAGACTACGCGGACAAGTTGCTCGCCATGATGCGCAGGGGTTTCGGCGGCCACGCCGTGACGCCCGATAAGGACTGATGCCATGGCCGACATCGGACCGTGCTACTTCGTGATATTTGGCGCCACCGGCAATCTTGCGAGGCGCAAGCTTCTACCGGCGCTCTATCAGCTCGAGGCGGCGGACCAGTTGCACGCCGACTTGCGCTTCATCGCATTTGCGCGTCGTGACTGGCAGGCGCAGGCCTGGCGCGAGCATCTCGGCGCGGTGCTGCGAGAGCAGCTCGCGGCCGATTTTCGCGACGAAATTTTTGCGCGCTTCGCCGATCGCTTTGATTTCGTGCAAGGCGACCTGCGCGAGCCCGAGGCCTACCGGCGCCTCATGGACGAGCTCAGCAAGCCGCGCCCCGGTGTGTGCGAGAACATCGTGTTCTATCTCGCTATCGCGCCAGCAGAGTTCCCTGAGGTGATCGAGCAGCTGAGCCGCATCGGCATTAGCCGCGCGCACGGGCGTCATCGTATCGTCGTGGAGAAGCCGTTCGGCCAGGACATCGAAAGTGCGCGGGCCCTGAATGCCGGTCTGCACAGGCACTTCGATGAGGACCAGATTTTTCGCATTGACCACTACCTCGGCAAGGAGACCGTTCAGAACCTTCTGGTGTTCCGCTTCGCCAATACGCTGATCGAACCGATCTGGAACCGCAACTACATCGATCATGTCCAGATCACGCTCGCCGAGCCAGAGGGCGTTGGTAGCCGGGCGGGCTACTACGACGGCGCCGGCGCGTTGCGCGACATGCTGCAGAACCACCTGATGCAGCTGCTGACATTTGTGGCCATGGAGCCGCCGGCAATCCTCGATGCAGATGCGCTGCGCGACGAAAAGGTAAAGGTGCTGCGCTCGATCCGGCCGATCCCTCCGGATGCGGTGGACAGCCATGCCTACCGCGCCCAGTACGCGTCCGGGCAAGTAGGGGGAAAGGCGCTTGCGGCCTATCTTGCGGAACCCGGCGTAGCTGCACGGTCGACGACGGAGACCTTCGTCGCCGCAAAATTCTATATCGACAACTGGCGCTGGCGCAGCGTGCCATTCTTCCTGCGCACCGGAAAACGCCTGGCCGAGAGCTACGCCCTGATCGCGATTCGCTTTCGCCATCCACCGCAGCTGCTGTTCCACGAAGCCGGTGCGGCTCACATTGATCCGAACTGGATTCTGCTCTCCATGCAGCCGATGGAATGCATGCATATCGATCTGCATGCCAAGGAGCCGGGTCTGGGCATGAACACCCGCATCGTGCGACTCAATGCCTCTTATCGGCAGGCGCCATCCACGACCATGGAGGCCTACAAGACGCTGCTGCTCGACGTGATCGAGGGCGACCGCAGCCTGTTCCTGCGCTTCGATGAGGTGGAATGGGCCTGGCGCGTGGTCGATCCGATTCTGCGTCACTGGTCGCGCAGCCGCGACTATATTGCGACCTATCCGGCGGGCAGCTGGGGGCCGCGCGAGGCGGCGCGGCTGTTCGAACGCGACGACCAGTACTGGCGCAACGAGATCTGATTGCCGGCATGACGGATCAGATCGTGCGTTGGCATGTGCTGCCCGATGGCCAGGCGCTGGCCGGAGAGGTAAGCAGGGAGATTCTGGACGCTGCGCACGCCGCCATCCGCTCGCGGGGGCAGTTTCATATTGTGTTGGCAGGTGGCGAGACCCCGCGCAGTGTGTATGCGCAACTTGCCGCGCAATCGGCCGTGTGGAGCAAGTGGCGCATCTATTTTGGCGATGAACGCTGCTTGCCCGCGAATGACCCCGGGCGAAACGACACGATGGCATGGGAAGCATGGCTTGCCCGTGTCACGATGGCGCCGGAGAACGTGCTCGCGATTCCGGCCGAACTCGGCGCGGAACAGGGCGCGCTTCGCTATGGCGCGACGCTACGGCAGCTGGGTGACTTCGATCTGGTGTTGCTTGGGCTCGGCGAGGACGGTCACACTGCGAGCCTTTTTCCACGTCGTGCCCTGGGCGACGATGTGGGCGCGCCAGACACGCTCGCTGTTCATGACGCACCGAAGCCCCCCGCGGAGCGCGTCTCCCTCTCGGCTGCGCGGCTCGCGCGCACACGCCAGGTGTTCTTCCTGGTAACCGGGGCAAACAAGAGGGCCGCTGTGATGGCCTGGCAGGGCGGCGAGGCACTCCCGGCGAGCCGCATACGCCCGCTAGGCGGAGTGGATGTATTTCTGGATGCGGCGGCCATGCCGTAGTACGGACGCGGTTGAGACCCAAAACGGATAGTGTGGCTCCCCAATGGACCGGGATGACCCCTAATTTCAATAGCTTGCGATTGCTAGTTCAGTCTGACTGTGCGATGGCACGGCATGTGCTTCCTTGCGTGACGGAATTTCAGGCATCCGCTCAAGGAGCGCAAGCATGTCCGTCAGCCGCGTCACTGTCGCCCTATTCGGGCTTTCCGCCTGCCTGGTAGCGGCGCTCGCTATAGCCCCTGCGCAGGCAGCCACGCCCCGCGCCAAGTCGATGTATGTGTACGAGCTTCCGGATGGATCGCGCATCGTGACGGACTATCAACTCAACAATCGCCAATATCGCCTGGTCCGCACGGGCGTGGATACGCGCGGAGTCGGCCAGCTGGCGGCAAGCAAGAGTGGACAGTTCTTTCGCACCGACCCGGATGCCTATGATGGCCTGATTCGCCGCATTGCCACGGCGCACGGCGTTGAGTTCGCGCTCGTAAAGGCAGTCATGCACGTTGAGTCGTCCTTCAATCCATACGCGCGCTCTTCCAAGGGCGCACTCGGCCTGATGCAGGTCCTTCCCGAAACGGCTCGCCGTCATGGTGTACACGACATCTACGATCCGGAACAGAATATTGAGGCGGGCGTGCGGCACCTCAAGTACTTGCTGGGACTGTTCGATCACAAGCAATATCTGGTGCTGGCAGCGTACAACGCCGGTGAAAACGCGGTGCGCAATCATCGCGGGATTCCACCCTACCGTGAGACACAGAGCTATGTGCGCCGCGTTCTGAAGATGATGCGAGAGTATGCACGCTCTTGATTTTGGCAGCGATTGCCCAGCACCTGGTTCCGGAGTAGTCTCGCGCCCACCGACAGTGGCAGCGAGTAACTCATGAGCAACACCAAAGACTCCAGCGTGGAGGCCCGTATCCTGCGGGCGATGAAGACCACCTTGACCAACGTGATCAAGGACACCACCACGGCCCCCGGGCTGACGCACCCGCTTTCCGACGCTACTATCGAGGACATCCGCCAGTGCCTGAAGCTCATTTCTGCGCGCGAGCGCGAACTCGCCGAGGCGGCTGGTAATACGAACAAGCTCCGCCCCCACTATTCGGACGAGGCCCCCAAGGGTGGTGTAGTCGTGCCGATCGG
The DNA here is from genome assembly GCA_001304215.1 of Acidithiobacillales bacterium SM1_46. Lineage (GTDB taxonomy): Bacteria > Pseudomonadota > Gammaproteobacteria > Acidiferrobacterales > Sulfurifustaceae > SM1-46. The sequence goes on from LJVB01000029.1 coordinate 21,419, forward strand.
AAAGATCGGTCGCAGCGACAAGACGCCTTCCGACGATGCCGATTGAGCGGCGCTAGCTGCGCGACCGGCGCAAGGTCTGGATATGACCGAGCAGCGGGTGCAGCACCGGTTCGAGTTTGCGCCGCAACAATGTGCCGCTGGCAGTGGTCTTGGCAATAATCGGTGTCGCGAGCGGCTCGCCGGTATGACCAAGCGCAAGCATCGCGACGATTTCTTCCTCAATCTCCGGCAACGTCTCGCGTAGCGCCGCAATCGCGCCGGCTGCCGTGGCATAGTCGCTGCGGGCACGAGCAGTCACGTCGGCAATGTCGGTTTCCGTCTCGCCAATCCGCGCGGCCCCAAAGTAGTCACCGATCACGCTTAGCAGGTGCGCTGACGTGAACTTGTCGAGCGGGTGGGTGAGCAATTCCTCAATTGCCGCAAGGTAGGTTTGGCCCCTGTGGTCGAGGAGCCGGTGAAGCAGGCCGGCCGGCGCGCTGCCGCCCGCCGCCAGACGCGCAAGACGATCTGCATAGCGCTCGAGATCTGTACGCGACGACCGGGGCTGCGGCAGGCTATCCGGTATAGCCTCCACGAATCCGAGTCGATAGGCATTGCGATGCGTGCCGCGTGCCCAGATGCGCTCGCGCACTGCTGTCTCAATGAGCCCCGGTTGCAGGATGAGCTTGATTGTCATCACCACGGCGAGATGATCGGTTTCGAACGCCAGATGTTCGACTAGAAAGTCTGCGAGGATGCGGCCCATGGCGCCTTGCACCACTGATTTCCGCTCCAGCATGCGCCGGGCATTTTCCATGGTCGGCTGGCACCACCAGGCCCGCCGTGCCAGCTCGTCGGTCAGATCGGGCGCACCGGCGACGGCCACGACCGCCTCTGGTTCGCCGAGCAGCAGCAGCCGGTCTAACTGTGTTCCGCGCTGCTGGCCCATGCGTGTCCAGCGTTGCAGGAAGACCGGATATCCGCCTGGCGAACCGAGTGCGTGGTTGGAGAGGAGTTCACGTACGCGCCGCAGGTACTGTTCGGCACGGCAGTTGGGATTGAGCGCGATGGCGGCCTCATTGTCACCCGCAAGACCGTAGACAATCATCGCCTGCTCGTCGATGCGGATCGCCTCGCAATTGTGCGCGAGCAGCACATTGATCCGGAGCAGATCTTCGCTGGAGAGTTGCATGGCGATCGTGCGGAAATCAGCGAGACGCGCGACTCGCGGGGGTAGCTAGTTTAGCTGAATCCGCTGTCCCCAGGGGACTTTGGTCTTTCCTTTCACGAGCCAAAGCACGGGATAGGCAGGTTCCTGTTGAGGGAACTCGCCTTCGGCGTCGGTGAAATACACCGTGAGGTCTGGTCGCCGGTCGAGTGTCTCGATCCACTCGAATGCGGGGGTAAAGCGCGTGCCGCCCCCGCCATGCACATTCTCCGGCAGCGTCACTTCCTCCCACGGCTCGTAGATCCAAGGACCATCCGGGGCGAGGGACTCGTCGCACGCATGCAGTGTAATGCGTGCCCCCATCTGGCCCTTGATGGCATTTACCTCGCTCAGGAACTCCTGCAACTCCTCATCCTTGATCGATCCGCTGGTATCGAGCATCACGACGAGCTCAACGTGCGCGCTTTTCAGGCTCGGGAGGATGTGCTCACCCTCGCGCCGTGAAGGGCGCTGGAAGCTGTAATCGTCCTTTGCCGTTATGGTCATGTAATGGGCGAGTAGCATCCGCCATGGCAACTGCGGCTGCAGGAGGTGATCGACGAGACGCGCCATCGAGCCCTTTAGCTTTCCCGCTTGCAGCGCCTGCTGGGCAGCGCCGGCGAGACGCTGCTGCCATTGCACGGAAAGAGAATCACGCTCCTGTGGCGAGAGCGGCGGAGGCTGGGGCGCGCCACCGCTATCGGAGTCCTGCTGACCATCGGACCTGTCCGGATCGCTCGGGCCCTGACCACCACCGCCCTTCGGCTTGTCGGAAGGAGACTGCGAGCTGTCGCCATCGTAAGCGTGCTGGTCGTGCGGTTCCTCGTCGGAATTGTCCCGGATATAGGGATAGATCTCCTCTGCGGTCATGCCCTCGAAGCCATCGAGCAGCAGGACGTTTGGTGGGGGCCTGAGGCCATCGGCGACCAGCAGTGGATTGATGGCATAGTCGCAGGCGATGTCCCAGCGGCGCTTGTCGCGGTGACCACGGCGGTGAAAGTGCGAGAGCGCGCAGTGCAGGGCTTCATGGGCTAGCGCGAACTTGGTTTGCTCGAGATCGAGCGCCTCAACGTATTCCGGGTTGTAATACAGGGCCCGAACGTCGGTGGCGGTGGTGGGGCACCACTTCGGATCAGCGGCGATGAGCGGAAGCCGCAATACGAGCGCGCCGAGGAACGGTTTGTCGATGATGAGCCAGGTGCAGGCTGCGCTCAGCTTGCGCTCGATGTCTTCGGTGGTTGCCATGGCGACCGATGTTCTTTCAGGCGCGGCGCGCGGGCTTCTTCCACATGTCGAAGATCATGATATCGGCGACGTGCTTCGCCCATTGCGCGAACTGCGGCAACGCGAACAGCTTCTCGCCGACGGCCCGTTGCATGTCGGAGACAAGCATCACGCCCATCTCTCGCTGCGGGAACTTGCCGGCGTAATCGAGGATGTGACCATAAACCTTGGTCTCGTCAGCGCCGCCTCTGGCGCGGATGGCGCGCCCGACCAGGGCCGTGGCGACTGCATACTGCAGGTCAGTCTCCTTCGGTACCGCCACCGGCTCACCACGCAGAATGGCATCGATGTCAGGCAGGTTGTCGAGGTTGTCGACAAAGGCCTTGAGCTCGACCCCGGCTGCCTTGCCGACGCACGCTTGCAGGGTACCGAGCAACATCTCGCCCTGGTCCTGAAATTTCTGCAGGGCACGGTGGGCGAATTCCCATGTGCGCGGCGACGGAAACTCGCGCGGGTTCTGGGCGGGATCGAAACTAAACAGCAGATCCGGGCGAAATCGCAGGAATCCGATAATGCGCTCATCGATACCGTTGGCATACGCCCATGCCACCCAGTCATCGAGATGGGTTTCCACCTCGAAATGCGAGAAGCGATTGGCGAGCGGAGAGGGCATGCTGTAGGTGACGCCACGATCGCCCTGACGATTGCCGGCGGCGAATATTGCCCAGCCATCAGGAATGCGGTACTCGCCAAGCCGTCGATCCAGGATCAACTGGTAGGCGGCGGCCGAGATGGTCGGTGCGGCCGACGTGATTTCATCGAGGAACAGGATTCCGTCGGGGCCGTGGCGGGTCTCGTTCGGCAGAATGGCGGGCACCGCCCATTCGACCATGTCGCCCACCCGGAAGGGAATTCCGCGCAGGTCGGTCGGTTCCATTTGTGAGAGTCGGATGTCGATCATTCTGACATCGTGGCGGGCTGCGATCTGGGCAACCATCTGCGACTTGCCGATGCCCGGAGGGCCCCACAGCATGACCGGCGTGTGATGACCTTCGCGGGTGCTCTGGTATTCACGCTCGAGAATCGCAAGGATCAACGCCGGACGCATGCAAACTCCTGATAATTGATGTGGCAACTCATTGAATATCAGAGAATTTTAACATCTTTGGTGCTGCGCACCTAGGTA
>LJVB01000162.1 GCA_001304215.1 Acidithiobacillales bacterium SM1_46
GAGTTTTCGCGCGGCAAGTCGGAACTCATCAACGCCATCTTTTTCGCCAAGTTCGGAACGCGCATGCTGCCTTCGAGCGCCGGGCGCACCACGATGTGCCCGACGGAGCTCATGCACGACGCACTGGCGAGCCCATGCCTGAAACTGTTGCCGATCGAGACACGCAAGAGCGGCACCACCATCGCCGAGTACCGTGGCTTCCCCGAGGAATGGCAGGTCCATGCCCTAGACGTAAACAAGCCTGAGCAGATGATCGAGACGCTCAAGCATATCGCCGAGACCAAGAACGTGCCGCGCGACGAGGCGCAGAAGATGGGCTTCCATATTGCCGAGGACGAGGCCCAGATGGGCATGCGCCTCACCGAGACGGGCGAAGTGGAAATTCCGCGCTGGCGGCACGCCATGATCAACATGCCGCACCCGCTGCTTGAGCAGGGACTCGTGATCCTTGATACGCCGGGCCTCAACGCGTTGGGCGCCGAGCCCGAGCTCACACTGAACATGCTGCCGTCCGCGCACGCCGTGCTCTTCATCCTAGCGGCCGACGCCGGCGTCACGAAATCCGACATCGAGGTTTGGCACAGCCACATCGGCTCACGCAAGGACAGCGCCAACAAGGGTCGCCTGGTCGTGCTCAACAAGATCGATGGCCTGTGGGACGAGCTGCGCAACTGGGATGAGGTTCAGCGCGAGATAGACCGCCAGATCCGCGACACCGCCAAGCACCTCGCCATTCCCGAGCACAATGTCTACCCGGTGTCAGCACAAAAGGCGCTGTACGGCAAGATTAAGGGCGACGACAAGGTCCTCGAGCGCTCGCGTATCCGCACACTGGAACAGGCGCTTGCCAAGGAGCTGTTGCCCGCGAAGCGCGAGATCGTGCGCGATGCCATCCAGGGCGACATGAACGAGACCATCAAGTCACTGCGGCTGGTGGTCATGCAACGTCTGAAGGGCGTTTATGAGCAAGTCGAGGAGCTCTCCGGCCTGACCGGCAAGAACATGGATGTGATCGAGCACATGATGAACAAGGTCAAGGCCGACAAGGAAGTGTTCGAAAAGAGCATGCAACGCTTCCAAGCCACGCGCCATATCTTCTCGCAGCAGACCAACTTGCTGTACACGCATCTCAATCTGCGCAACCTCGACGCGCTGATCGCCGCCACCAAGAAGGACATGGAGATCAGCATGACAACCGCCGGGCTGCGAGCCTGCATGGGAAACTTCTTTTCCCAGGCCTACCAGTCAATGGAGTCGGTTGCCAAGCAGGCGCAGGAGATCAAGGAGCTCATGGAAGGCGTCTACCGCAAGTTCCAGGAGGATCACGGCCTCGTCAATGTCAAGCCGCAGAGTTTCTCGGTGACGCGCTACCTGCGCGAGATCAAGCGCATCGAGGCCAAGCACGAGCAATTCATGAAGGGGCTGTCGCTGGTGCTCACTGAACAACAGACCCTGACGCGCAAGTTCTTTGAGTCTTCGGTGGCCAAGATTCGAGCGCTTTACAAGCTCGCCAACCGCGATGCCGAGTCCTGGCTCAAGAACATCATGGCGCCGATGGAGACCCAGGTGCGCGAGCACCAGATTCAGCTACGCCGACGTCTCGAATCAATCAAGCGCATTCACCAGGCGAGCGACACACTCGATGAGCGCATCAAGGAGCTTGAGCAGATCCGCGACGGGATCCGTGAGCAGGAGAAGAATCTCGAAAACCGGGCTGACGCGATTCTGCAGAAACTCGAGTTCGAAACCAACATCGCTCCCGAAGACCTGCCGCTGGAAATACGCGCCTGAGCACATCGATCGCGGAAACAAGAAAGGCGGCCAATGGGCCGCCTTTCTTGTTTCGAAACGGAAGTGGCGTCAGCTCGCCTCTTGCATCAGACCCTGGTACTTGCTCATCAACTGATCTTTCGTCTCCTGGCAATCAGGATCGACGATGATGCAGTCGACCGGACAGACATCGACGCACTGCGAGGTTGTGAAGTGGCCGACGCATTCGGTGCACAGCGACGGCTCGATCTGGTAGATCTCCTCACCCTGGGTGATGGCGCCGTTCGGGCACTCGGGTTCGCAGACATCGCAATTGATGCACTCGTCGGTAATCAACATCGCCATGGGAAATACACCTGAAAACTGAGCGGAAATGATCGAGAGAGTTTAGCGCATCCTGAGCTTTAGCGCAGCCGCCACCCGGGCGTCGACGAAGTCGCCGACGTCTCCGCCTAGCAGCGCGATTTCCTTTACCAACGACGCGGATATAAACATCTCCTGCTCGGAAGGCGTCATGAATACGGTCTCAACCTCCGGAGCCAGTCGGCGGTTCATGCCGGCCAGCTGGAACTCATACTCGAAATCCGAAACCGCCCGCAGCCCACGCAGGATTACCGAGGCACCGTGCTGGCGCACGCAATCAACCAACAGGTTGTCGAAGCCGACCACGCGCGCGCCGGGGACATCGCTCAGCGCCTCGCTGGCGAGGCGCACTCGCTCGTCAAGCGCGAATAGCGGCTGCTTCTGCGGGTTGGCCGCGATGGCAACAATGACGTAATCGAAAAGCCGCGTCGCACGGCGCACAAGATCGGCATGCCCGTTGGTGATCGGATCGAAGGTTCCCGGATAGATTGCGGTGATGCTCTTCATTTCGCCTCGCCCTATGGCACTGTTGTTGTTCAGGTCGCCGCTGGGACTGACGGCACACGCAGCAGATGATACCCCACCTCGCCGGCGCGCTTGCTGCGCAAAATCTGCCAGTCTGCCGGTACCGGCAGCGGGTCGAGCCGCGCCGGGGCCTCGACATACACAAGACCACCGGGCCGAACCCAGCCGCGCGCATCAAGCAAAGCAGCGCAGCGTCCAATCAGATCGCTTGCAAAAGGCGGGTCGACAAACACGATATCAAACGGTTCTGCCGCACGCGCCAGATACTCGGTCGCGTCAGTATTGGCTACGCTGGCATGTGTTGCCCCGAGCGTCTCGAGGCTTCGCCGCAGTCCTGCTGCCGCCGCCGCGTCATGCTCCACCATCACGACCTCACCGGCGCCGCGCGACAGCGCCTCGATACAAAGCGCCCCGGTGCCGGCGAAGAGATCAAGACAGCGCGCGCCGGGAAGATACGGCGCCAACCAGTTGAAGAGTGTCTCCCGCACGCGATCCGGTGTCGGGCGCAGGCCCTCTGCCACCGGTACCGACAGCTTGCGTCCTCGCCACGCGCCACCGATGATCCGAATCTGTCCCGGATAGTACCCGGGCGTACCGCGGCCGGGTCGACTAGCGGCCACCACCGACCACAACCGTGAGCATCTTGTCCGGATGCACGCGCCGGCGAAAAGCGTCACGAATCTGCTCGCCTGTCACCGCCTCGATGCGGCCGATAAATTCGTCAAGATAGGTGAGCGGCAGGCCATAAAAGGCGATCACCGCGAGGTAATCGGCGATCTTGCGATTGCTGTCAAGCTTGAGCGCGAATCCGCCGGTGAGGTGCTTCTTGGCCGCCTCGAGCTCCTCGGCGGTCGGACCCTCCGCCACGAAGCGCTCGACCACCGAGCGAACCAGCTTAAGCGCAGGCGTGCGCGATTCATTTTTAGTCTGCAGGCCGACCAGAAACGGTCCCGGAGCCTGCATCGGCCAAAAATAACTGTAGACACTGTACGCGTAACCGTTGCGTTCACGCACGGCCTCAGACAGACGCGACACTAGCCCCCCGCCGCCGAGAATGTAATTGCCGACGTAGAGCGGGAAATAGTCCGGGTCGCCGCGCGCCATGCCGACCGCACCCAGTCGGATATGCGATTGCGTCGCCGGGAAGGGAATCGCACGCACCTTGGCCGCTTCGAGCGGCTTGGGCGCTGGCAGTGCGCCCAGGACTTCACCCTTCGACAGCTGTCCGACGGTTGCCTGCGCGATGCGCCTTGCCTCGCGCCCGGTCAGATCACCAACAATGACAAACCAAGTATTCGCGCCCACGTAGTGGCGTTTGTGGAAACTGGCCAGCTCGTCGCGGGTGATGTGCTTCACGCTCGCCATGTCGCCTAGCGGATGACGCGCGTAGGGATGCTCGCCATAGAGTTCGCGCATGAAGGTCTTCTCGTTAATGGCGCCGGGCGATTGCTCATCACGCTGCAATGAAACCATGACGCCGGCACGCTCACGTTCCAGATTCTGTGCGGGGAACGTCGGCCGGGTTAATAGCGTGGCATAAATGTCGAGCGCTGCATCGAGCAGTTTGCGATCCGAAAGACTACGAAGGTCGACCGTCGCCCAATCACGATCTGCTGCTGCGCCGAACTCCGCACCCACGTTCTCGAACCCCGCCGCGATAGCGTCGGCATTGAGCTTGCCGGCGCCCTCATTGAGCATCATGCTGGTCAGGGCTGCCACACCATATTGATTGCCCGAATCACGCGCACTGCCGGCATCAAAGATGGCGCGCACCTGGACGAGCGGCAGCTCGTGTGTCTCGACGAAGTACACACGGGCGCCATTATCCAGTGTCCAGTGCTGAATCTTCGGCCCGGCCTGCGCAAGCGCCGCCCACGCTGCGAGTACTGCCGCCAGCAAGACTCTAGCGACCATGATCGGACCCTCCCTGCTTGATTCTTGGCTTGCGTCCGGAGACCGGTAACGGGTCGAGCACCCCAACCGTGAGGTTTGCATCCGTCAGGTATTGGCGTGCCACTGCCTGGACCTGTTCCGCGGTCACCGCGTTCACACGCTCAACGTATTGGTCGAGCAACCGGACATCGAGACCGGTGACGGCAAGTGTCCCGAGCAACCGCGCCTGGTAGTAGTATGAGTCGCGTTGAAACACGTTCCGCGCGGCCACCTGCGCTTTGACGCGGGCCAGCTCCTCGGCACTAACCGGCTCATCCCGCAGGCGTTTGACCTGTGCGCGCAGAGCCGATTCGAGCTCCTTGACGTCGCGGCCACGAGCCGGCGTCCCTTCGATATAGAGCATTCCCGGCGCGCGACCAACAGCGGAGTAACTCGCGTCCGCGTCGGCCGCCACGCGCGCGTCCCGCACCAGCTCGCGCTTAAAACGCGCGCTATCGCCACCGTCCAACACGCCTGTCAGCACGTCGAGTGCATAGGGCTCCCATTCGACCGCGGACTTGCCTGGCGCCAGGACCGGCACGTGATAGCCGAGGATCAGACTCGGCACCTCGGCGGGCGCGGCCACGCGCACTCGCCTCTCGCCATCCTGCTTCGGCTCGGCTGGCGCCTGCACCGGTTTGACCTCTCGCGCCTTGATTGGGCCATAGTACTTTTCGGCAAGCGTGAAGACCTCACGTGGCTGCACATCGCCCACCACCACGAGAATGGCGTTGTTCGGCGT
>LJVB01000163.1 GCA_001304215.1 Acidithiobacillales bacterium SM1_46
ACGCGACAACAATCCGCGCTGCGGGCGCGGGAACGGCGAACCCACCTGGTTGTAATAGGAGTTGAACAGATGGCCGAACTGCGGATGAAACTCGCGATAGCCCGGCAGGAACGGCTTGAGCAGGAAAGTCTCGAAGAACCAGCTGGTGTGGGCGAGGTGCCACTTGGCCGGGCTCACCTCGGGCATCGCCTGCAGGCCGTAGTCGTCCGGCGCAAGCGGTCGGGCGAGCGCCTCGCTCGTGCGCCGCACTTTCGTGTAGCGCTCTGCCGCACTACCGCGCAGCGAAGTGTCTCGCTTCGCTGCCTCGCGGTCCTGGACCGCAATGCGGGTTGGCGTCATGTCGCCGCTCCGTGGTGACCGGGCACCAGATTGAACCACAACCGTTGCTCAAGTCCAAAACCGATTGCTCTTCGCCGTACGCAAAGTACGGAAATCAAACTGTCATCTCATGCCGATCCCGGCGATTCACCAGAATCGCGAGGTCGTCGGGTTACGTAGAAGCGAAAAGCAAACTGCAGCGAACTGGCCGGACGGCCTAGATGGGCAGCTTAAGCACGCCGGTCAGCGGCCAGCGCACCGCCGCTGCCACCACCAGCGCCACGCCCACCGAAACGGTGATCGAGAACAGTGCGTTGCGCCGGCCGATGGTCTTCAACATCACCGCGAAGGTCGACACGCAGGGAATATAGAACGTGAGAAACACCAGGAAGGTCACGATCTGCACGGTGTTGAGCTGCGCGCCGACGTCGAAGCCGCCGAGCGCCTGGTAAATCATCAGCAGCGAAAGCTCCTTGCGCAGCACGCCGAACAGAATCGGCACCCCCAGCACGATCGGCAGCCCCAGCCACCAGACCGTCACTGGCATCAACAGCGTGTTGATCACCTTATCGGCGCCGACGTGCGTGAGCAGCGCCAGCACCACGCTGCCGGCGACGAGCAGCGGCGTGACGATGGTCAGGATGTCGTTGGTGCGCGCCCAGGTCTGGCCGACAAGGGTGCGCCACTTCGGCAATGCGTAGGCCGGGATCTCCAGCACCTGGCCGGGCGCGCTGCCATGCAGGTGGCGCGCCAGCCATTGGCCGCCGAGCGAGATTACCACCACCGTCAGCATGAAAATCCCGAACACACCGAGCCCGCCGAGGTACTTGCCGGCAATCGCGAGGATCACGGCGGAGCGTGCCGAGCACGGCACGAAGGTGATGAGGACCGACGCGATCACGCGCTCGCGCCCGGAGGTGGTGCGACTCACGGCCGAGATTGCCGGCACGTTGCAGCCCAGGCCAAGAAGAAACGGCAGCGCCACCGCGCCGTGCAGCCCGAGGTGGTGAAACCCGCGGTCGACCACGAATGCGATGCGCTGCATGATGCCGGTCTCCTCGAGCGCCACCAGCAGCAGCACGAGCGGAATCATGTACGGCACCACGATCCCGACCAGCCCGATCAGGCCGTCGACCACGGCGCGCCCGATCACGCCGACGGTGTCGGTCGGCTGCCAGCCGGAAGCCCAGTCGACCAGTTTCGCGGACGTCATCGAGTCGATCGCGGTACTGACTTCGAACACCACGAACAGCACCGCGGCGAACACCGCCAGGCTGCCGATCAGGCCCCAGCGCGGATGCAGGAACAACTCGTCCAGCCAGAAGCGCCAACCGTGGCCCACATAGGGCGCGCCGGTACGGCTCACGGCCTCGGCCAGTGATGCCGCCTGATGATGGCGAGCGTCGTGCCGCCAGCGGCCGCGGCAGGGTCTTCTCCGCCTGCGCGCGCAGGCGCTGCAGCTGCGGCACTTCGCCGCCGAAATGCTCGCTCAGTTCGTGGCGGAAATAGGCGTCGTCGGCCGCCGCCATCGCCAGCAGCACCGCGTGCGGCATGCCAAACGCCTGGTGAATCTCGGGATGATCAAGCGCGGCGCTGAGCGGTGCGAGCACCTTCGTCAGGTGCGGACTCGGCGCCGGCGGTTGCGGGCGAGTGCGCTTGCGCACGGCGGCGAGCGCGGCGGTAAAAAGCTCCATGATGCCCTGGCCCATCACCACCGTGGTCGGTACCACCGGGATGCCGAGTCGTCTGCTGAGCTGGCGATGATTGAGGTGCAGGCCCTTGCGCGCAGCGTCGTCCATCATGTTGAGCGCGATCACCATCGGCAGGCCGAGCTGGCTCAGTTCGAGCGTGAATTCCAGATGGCGCTCGAGCGCCGTGGCGTCCATCACCTGGACGATCACATCCGGCGGCGCGAACGGCGCTGGCGGTCCGCCCGGCTCGTGCGCCGCAATCGGCGGGCGCTCGTCGCCCCACAGCAGGTATTGCAGGGTCACGCGCTCTTCTCGCGCCAGACCGTGTAGCGAGGAAATGCTCGGCAGATCCACCAGGCGCACCTGGTCGATGCCGATCTGCACCGCGCACTCTCCGTAGGCGCGGTGCGTGCCCGCGAGCTCGCCGGTTTCCACCGCGGTGCTCGCCACGGTATTGAACAGCGTGCTCTTGCCGCTATTGGGCAGGCCGACCAGCGCAATGCGCACCGGCCGCCCGCCGCGGCTGACCGCGCGTTTCAGCGGGGCGGCAGCGGTCTTTGCTGGTTTGCTCATGATCGGCGAAGTGTAGCGCGGCCGGATCGGGCACGCTCACTTCCTGAGCCCGGCCGGCGAAACGATGACCCCGGCACGAAAATTCCGCACGCGCCCGCGGTAAATCGCTACACTCTCCCCCATGAAATACGATGTGGTCGACGCCCGGGTCGTGCCGGAAGGGCGCATGGAGTTGTTGTCGCGGGTGGAAGTGAGCAAGCTGCTCGATACCAGCCGCGGCGGGCTCTACCAGCTGTTTCGCAACTGTTCGCTCGCGGTGCTCAATACCGGAAACGAGCTCGATGATGGCAAGGAGCTGCTCGAGCGTTACCGCTCGTTCGACATCCGCGTGGTGCCGGAGGAGCGCGGCATCCAGCTGGAAGTGAAGGGCGCGCCGGCCACCGCCTTTGTCGACGGGCAGATGATCAAGGGCATTGGCGAGCACCTGTTCGCGGTGCTGCGCGACGTGGTGTACGTGAGCGACGAGATCAAGGGCAACCCGGCCATCGATCTCGAGTCCTCGGCCGGCATCACCAACGCGGTGTTCCACATCCTGCGCAACGCCAACATCCTGCGCCCGCTCACCGACCCGAAGCTGGTGGTGTGCTGGGGCGGGCATTCCATCTCGCGTAGCGAATACGATTACACCAAGCTGGTCGGCTACCAGCTCGGCCTGCGCGGCCTCGACATCTGCACCGGCTGCGGGCCGGGCGCCATGAAGGGCCCCATGAAGGGCGCCACCATCGGCCACGCCAAGCAGCGCATCCGTGGCGGCCAGTACCTCGGCATTTCCGAGCCCGGCATCATCGCGGCCGAATCGCCCAACCCGATCGTCAATGACCTCGTCATCATGCCGGACATCGAAAAGCGCCTCGAGGCGTTCGTGCGCACCGGCCATGCGTTCGTGATCTTTCCGGGCGGCGTCGGCACCGCGGAGGAATTCCTGTACGTGCTCGGCGTCTTGCTGCATCCCGACAACGCCGGCATCCCGTTCCCGCTCATCCTCACCGGCCCGGCCGAGGCGAAGGATTACTTTGCGGAGATCGACAGCTTCGTGGCCGCCACCCTCGGGCCGCAGGCGCGCAAGCTCTACCAGATCATCGTCAACGATCCGGTGGCGGTGGCGCGCGCGGTCCAGACCGGCGTCGAGCAGGTGGCGCAGTTTCGCACCGGGCGCGGCGATGCCTATTACTTCAACTGGGCGCTCACCGTGGACCGCGAGTTCCAGGCGCCATTTGCCGCCACCCACGCCAACATGCGCAACCTCAATCTCGGCAAGGACCAGGACCGCCACCAGCTCGCTGCCAACCTGCGCCGCGCCTTCTCCGGCGTGGTGGCCGGCAACGTCAAGGACGAAGGCATCCGCGCCGTCGAGCAACATGGCGATTTCGAGATCCGCGGGGATGCCGGCGTGCTCAACCCGCTCGATTCGCTCCTCGGCTCGTTCGTCGCCCAGCAGCGCATGAAGCTCCCCGGCAAGACCTACAAGCCCTGCTACCGCATCATTAAATAGGCGGGAACTCGGCCTGTTTTAGGGGGTCAATCACTGCACTCCTTATTAATCGGCCCGCCCCCGCAACGGCAGGGCAGAAAAGGGTAGAATCGCGCCCCGCCCTGGTAGGGGGCGAGGGCCTCAGGCGTTTCCTGGCAGCCCGCAATTTAACGGTTAAATTCCCGCGCGAGACCGTGCGCCGAAACCATCGGCACCGCGCCGTATTACCTGGCGGTCGGTGCTGACTGCCAAATGACTGGAACAAAGTTGTGATCACGATAGCCAATCTCACCATGCAGTTCGGGCCCAAGCCGCTGTTCGAGAACGTCTCGGTCAAGTTCGGCAACGGCAATCGTTACGGGCTGATCGGCGCCAACGGCTGCGGCAAGTCGACGCTGATGAAGATCCTCGGCGGCGATCTGGAACCGACCGCGGGTAACGTCTCGGTCGACGCCAACGAGCGGCTCGGCAAGCTGCGCCAGGACCAGTTCGCCTACGAGCATTTCACGGTGCTCGACACCGTCATCATGGGCCACGCCGAGCTGTGGCGCGTGAAGCAGGAGCGTGATCGCATCTACGGCCTCGCCGAAATGAGCGAGGAAGACGGCATCAAGGTGGCCGATCTCGAACACCGCTTTGCCGAGCTCGATGGCTACACCGCCGAGGCGCGCGCCGGGGAACTGCTGCTCGGCGTCGGCATTCCGCTCGAGCAGCACACCGGTCCGATGAGCGCCGTGGCGCCGGGCTGGAAGCTGCGCGTGCTGCTGGCGCAGGCGCTGTTCGCGGACCCGGACATCCTGCTGCTCGATGAGCCGACCAACCATCTCGACATCAACACCATCCGCTGGCTGGAAGACGTGCTGAACGCGCGCGCCAGCACCATGATCATCATCTCCCACGACCGCCACTTCCTGAACGGCGTGTGCACGCACATGGCCGATCTCGATTACGGCGAGTTGCGCGTGTACCCCGGCAACTACGACGAATACATGACCGCCGCCACCCTGGCGCGCAACCAGCTGCTGGCCGACAACGCCAAGAAGGCGGCCAAGGTCGCGGAACTGCAGACCTTCGTCAGCCGTTTCTCCGCCAACGCCTCCAAGGCCAAGCAGGCCACTTCTCGCGCGCGGCAGATCGAGAAGATTGAGTTGGCCGAGGTCAAGCCCTCGAGCCGCCAGAATCCGTTTTTGCGTTTCGATCAGTCCAAGCAGCTTTATCGCCTGGTGCTGGAAGCGAAGCGCCTTACCCAGGGCTTCGGTGAGACCAAACTGTTTCGCGACTTCAGCCTCACGACCGAGGTCGGTGCGCGCATTGCCATCATCGGGCCAAACGGCATCGGCAAGACCACGCTGCTGCGCACCCTGGCGGGCGAGCTCGCGCCGCAGAGCGGCACGCTGAAGTGGTCGGAGAACGCCAATGTCGGCTACTTCGCGCAGGACCACGCCGCCGACTTCGCCACCGAGCGCACCGTGCTCGAGTGGATGATGCAGTGGAAGAAACCGAACGACGACGAACAAGCCATCCGCGCCGTGCTCGGCCGGCTGCTGTTCTCGCAGGACGAGATCGGCAAGTCGGTCAAGGCACTGTCCGGCGGCGAGCAGGGCCGCATGCTGTTCGGCAAGCTCATGCTGCAGCAGCCCAACGTGCTGCTGATGGACGAGCCCACCAACCATCTCGACATGGAATCGATCGAGTCGCTCAACACCGCGCTGGAGAAATACCCCGGCACGCTGATCTTCGTCAGCCACGATCGGGAGTTCGTCTCGTCGCTCGCGACGCGCATCATCGACATGACCCCGCAGGGCATCAAGGACTTCGGCGGCACCTATGAGGAGTACCTGGAAAGCCAGCAACAGCAGGCAGTCCAGGCGAAAGGGCGCGTTCAACGGGCCCGCTAGCCGGCGGTGCTGGCTGCGGCCGCAGCCAGCACAGATGTGGCGGCAAAATCAGCAAGCCGCGCGCGTGCCGCGCCGCATCTTTACTGCCCGAACCAGAAGCGCTCGTCCTTGGCGAGGAACTCTGCCGCTGGCACATAGTGCGATCCATCGCACGAGAACGTGAGCCCGACCATACCGCTGACGATGTTGAGCGATCCGGTGCGCAGGTAAAGCGTGTCATCGGCGGTACGCAGCAGCGCGAAGCGCTCGAATACCGGCTTGATCCGGTCGCGTGCCACCGTCGCCATGTCCGAATACGGCTGGCGCGGATAGGCCAGGCACATCGCCGGATGGGTGATTTCCTCAAGGACGTGCACGCGGTAACGATACGGATCGTCAGTCAGCCATAGCGTGGCGCGCGAGCTCGAGAAGTGCAGCTTGACGTGGAATACGCCGCGCTCGCCAATCAGCTCGTCCATGATTGCGATCACATCCGGCATGCACTGGTCCATCTGGCTGGTAGTGCGGCTCTGGCTAAAGACCGATTCGCGAATCGCGGGGTCGCCCTTGATCTGGCGCCAGCGCGTGGCTTCCCGGGACGGTGCCCCGATCTGTGGCAGGTCGCGGAGCGCGAAATCGACAGCGATGAACCCGAGCATTTTCTCCATTCGTGTGACCATCTGCACGGCCGTGAGGCACGGGCGGCCGGTCACTCGACTGACATACACATCCGAGAGCAGGAAGCTGGAGCATGGCAATGTGCTCGCCAGATACGGCCGGTCGGCCAGTTGCTGGCCGCGCAGGCGCGTATCCACATGGTCGGGACTGACGTTGGCGCTCAACTGCCGGCCGTCGGTGTCCACGGCGTACAGCAGATTGCAGGGCGAAACGGCGCTTAAGCCTTCGACGAGCGCGCCGTCGAGCGCGTCGGGGTCGTGCCAGGCCTGTGCACAATCCCATGCAACGCGCGCGAGCGGCGACGCCAGGCGTGCGGACAACCCGGCACGCTGGCGTGCAATTGCCTCCTGCAGCCAGTTGTCCCGCATCATTTATTCGGGGTAC
>LJVB01000164.1 GCA_001304215.1 Acidithiobacillales bacterium SM1_46
CGAAGATTTGGAGCAACCGGACCCCATGAATGCCAGGGTTGCGATCGTAATCAGGGCCGCGACTGCAACGCGACTCGGCAAGCGACCGGGAATATGCATGGCCCCCCCCTTCAACAAAACAAATGGCTAGTCGACGGGCGGAAGAAGCCTGTTGGAGCGAGACCAGCAACGACAAATGCCATTCCACGAAGCGTGGTCATGCCCAAGCATTGCCCTCGCTGCGGACCAATTGTCTGCCATGGGTCTTGCACCAATGTGACCGAGCAATTCTGGCGACGCACCGCAGTCCAAATTCTTCTCAATTCCCAAAAACCGACTGACCAGGTAGCGGGCATCAGTATGCGCCTGTTGCCAGCTATTTGCAGGCGCGGGCGATCTCGCACGAAGACGATTGGACCAGGGCGGCCGATACAAGGAAGTGAGCGATGCAGAAGGCGTATCAGAAATGAAACACTACAGTCGCTCTAGGCTGGCTAAGGATTCCTTGATCCCTAAGTTGACCCCGTCAACTCTCAATCGACAGCAAGCCACCCGCGAACCGAATAGGCGGCATTTCCGAGCACCTCGTGAAGCGCGAGCTCAAAATCGGCTGGCCCATTGTTGTGAGGAAACCACGCGCGCCACCCCATTGCCGTATTGTGGCGAAAATCGCATGGAAACTGTTGAACGCGCAGTCCTATCCTCGTCGCCACGTTGACAGCTCGAGGCATGTGGATGGCACTTGTAACGAGCCAGATCTCCGGCCGATCCGTGCCGAGTGAGTCCCGCAACGTTGTAATGTTCTGGTAGGTGTTGCTAGCCGCGCGCACCACCACAATCTCTGACCTGGGGACACCGTAGGAAATGGCGACTTCGGCCATTCGATCGGCAGCAGCCTTTCCATCGGAGGCGACCGGGCCGCCATTGAACATCAGGTGCCCGCCGATGCGTTGCCACAGATTGATGGCGGCGATCGTTCGGTTCCATCCATGCTCATCGAGAAAGGCGCGCTCACCTTCCACCGTATTGCGAACCCGTCCGGATGCGAGCGCGACGATCAACCGCGCTTGAGGTTGTGATCCATGGCGTTCGGGCACCACCGGTGCCGGGCCTTCCTCGAGACGACCAATCAGCCAATTCGAAAAGATAGGCGCGCTCGCGATGTATGTGCAAACTGCCAGTGCAACCATTAGAAAACGCAGCCGGCGCAATAGAGAACGATCGGGGGCCCTGAAGCCCGCGATTGCCAGAATAAGCAGTAGCGCGAAAAGGTAGACCGCCGATGGAAGCAGAACCTGAGCGACGTCAGAGAATAGGAGCATCGTTCAAAGACCTCAATCCTGCTGGGCGATCACAGCGCCAGTTAGGCCCGCCCGGTTGATACCGCGGCAAGGCCGTGAGTCGGCAAGTACCGCTATTCACGGGCGGCGCGATTGCGATGCCACGTCCAAGCGGTTTCGACAATCGATTCGAGAGTATCGAATTGCGGACGCCAGCCTAGATCAGTGTGGGCCTTGGTTGCGGACGCGACCAGGACCGGCGGGTCTCCCGGGCGACGCGGCATGACCTGATAGTCGATTCGTTTCCCCGTGACCCTCCTTGCGGTGTCAACGACCTGCAATACGGAGAACCCTGCGCCGTTTCCGAGATTCATCACCTGGCTGGTCCCACCGCGGGCTAGGTGATCCATTGCCAGCATATGTGCACTCGCAATGTCGTTGACATGGATGTAGTCGCGCACACAGCTTCCGTCAGGCGTATCGTAGTCGTCACCAAACACCTGTAATGGGCCGGTGTGCTTGTCGACAACAGAACGCAATATGTTCGGAATCAGGTGAGTTTCGGGTTCATGATCCTCGCCGATCAGTCCGTCTAGCGCAGCGCCGGCTGCATTGAAATATCGGAGCGCCACGCTTCGAATGCCAAATTGGATATCGTAGGCAGGCAGGAGTTGTTCAACGAGCAGCTTCGTTCGCCCGTAAGGGTTGATTGGAGCGGTGGGATGGTCTTCCGCGAGAGGGACATCATGCGGCATCCCGTAGACCGCCGCGGATGACGAGAATATGAAATTTCGGGTACCGTGACGTACCATCGCATCCAGCAGGTTCACAGTACCAGTCACGTTGTTGCGGAAATACCCCCCCGGATCGCGCATCGACTCGCCCACCAGAGACTTCGCGCAGAAGTGCATGACCACATCATAGGAGCGCGCGGCGAAAATCCTCTCCAGGTCGTCCGGCCGTAACAAGTCACCCTGAACCAGCGGGCCCCACTGCACGGCATAGGCATGCCCGGTACTCAGATTGTCGAACACGAAGACTTCATGTCCCGCGGAGGCCAGCATTCGGCACATGTGTGCGCCGATGTAGCCGGCGCCACCGCAAACAAGCACTTTCACGCAGTCCCCCTGACCCGCGCCGGGACTATCTACGGCTGCGGCGGCGGTCGTCCGCCTGCCTCGACATTTCACCCAGGCGATAGCGCACGAATGCTATAGCCTCCATACACAGGTACCGGCCGCCCGCAGCGCGGTGGAATCGAATTTCGATTTCACGTCGACAAAGCAGCCGTTTGGTGTCAGTTTGCTGGCGAGCTCGCGGATTGGCATTTGCAGGTACTGCGTGTGAGCGACTGCCGCGATCAGGGCATCGGCTTTCGGCAGCTGTTCCCACGATACCAGATCGATGTCGTACTCATGACGGGCCTCCGCAGGATCTGACACCGGGTCATGGACGAACACCTCCATACCATACGCCTTTAGCTCGTTGATGACGTCGATGACGCGAGAGTTGCGAAGGTCGGGCACATCCTCCTTGAAAGTGAGCCCGAGCACGATCGCGTTGGCTCCCTTTACGGGATTTCCGCCGCGGATAAGCTCCTTGACGGTTTGCTCCGCAATGAACTTACCCATGTTGTCGTTAATGCGTCTGCCAGCAAGGATAACTTCCGGATGGTATCCCAGCATCTCTGCCTTGTGCGTCAGGTAGTACGGATCGACGCCAATGCAGTGTCCGCCAACCAGGCCTGGACGGAACGGGAGAAAGTTCCATTTCGTGCCGGCCGCTTCCAGCACCTCAAGCGTATCGATTCCGAGCTTCTTGAATATGACGGCGAGTTCGTTCATCAACGCGATGTTCAGGTCGCGCTGGGTGTTCTCGATGACTTTTGCGGCCTCGGCGACCTTGATGCTGGATGCCCGGTGGACCCCCGCCGTGATCACGGAGCTGTACAGCTTCGCGACGGCTTCGAGCGTCTGTTCATCGTCGCCCGAGACAACTTTCACGATTCTCGTGAGCGTGTGTTCCTTGTCTCCCGGGTTGATGCGCTCCGGCGAATAGCCAACGTGGAAATCGCGTTTCCACTTGAGTCCGGACTCCTGCTCAAGAATCGGTACGCACACCTCTTCGGTGGCACCGGGATAAACGGTGGACTCGTATACGACCGTTACGCCTTTTTTCATATGCCGGCCAGTGAGTCGGCTCGCGCCGACGAGCGGAGAAAAGTCCGGCTGGCGGGCAACATCGATCGGCGTCGGTACGGCAACGACCACAAAATCCGCCGCAGCTATCGCTTTGGGATCAGTGGTTACCTGCAACTGTGTCGCCGCGCGCAGCTCCTCGGATGACACCTCGCCGGTCGGATCGACGAACGAGCGATAGCTTTGCACCTTGGCCTCGTTCAGGTCGAACCCGATCGTCTTCATATGTTGGCCAAACTGGACCGCGAGCGGGAGTCCCACGTAGCCCAAACCGACGACTGCAACGGTAGTCATGCAAACACTCCAATTCTCAGGGGATCGTGCGTTGATGCGCGGGCGCCAGTGTACCGTAGCGAAAGTGGGCTCCCAAAAGCTCCGTTTGGCTGTTGGCGATAATCGTGATATGTGTTTCAGGCATGTTACACGGGTGGGCCGGGTGGTTCCGATTCTTGCACGGGTGGGGCAGTATCGGGGCTTGAGGGCGGATTGCCCCGACTATCACCGATCATTATGAAGAGGGGAGCGACCATGTCAGAGATTTGCATAGCGAAGGAGGCCGGCGTTGTCTGATCCGAGGGCGCCTAGAACCGCTCGGAATCCTATTGAAGTGCAGGTGCGGCTCGTTGATCCTTTACAGCTTGATTCAGCGGCCCTGGCGGAATGGGCACGACTCGAAGAACGTTCCTTTGAGTCGAATGTCTATCTGTCGCCGCATTTCGTGTTGCCGGCGATCCGTCACCTCGACCCGTCGCATCCGCCGTTCATGTTGCTCGCCGAGCGCGCCGATCGGTCACGTGATCGCTTGTGCGGCGTCGGACTTTTTCGCAAGGAGGGGCCTACCTGGCGCTTTCCGCTCCCGCACCTCAGCGCCTACCGTTCCCGTCACTCGTACCTTACCGGAATACTGGCAGATCGCGACTTGGCCCCACCCGTCGTCGACGGCTTTTTGGGGTACCTCTGCCAACAGGGGCTCGGCTGGCACGGTGTGGAATTCGGGGATTTGGCGATTGACAGCGGCATTGGACCGCTCTTGCTCGCCCGGGCACAGATGCGCGGCGTGCCTTGGTACGAGTATTCGCGTTGCCAACGCGCGGCGCTGAAACCGACCGAGGCGGGCGAAGATTATCTCGAGCAGCAGCTTTCTGCTGGGCGGCGCAAGGACCTTCGTCGGCGTGAGCGGCGACTCTCAGAACAGGGGGCAGTAGAATGGCAAGCCACGCATGGAACTGACCTGTCGAACGAGCATATCGAGCGATTTCTCGCGCTTGAGCACACCGGATGGAAGGGCAACTACGGCACATCACTGCGCTCGCAGTCGGCCGACGCGGCGTTTTTCCGGGAGTTGATACGGCGCATGGCGCGGGCGGGCCGTGCCGTGATTACCGAGCTTCGTGTCGCAGATGAGGTAATTGCGTCCACCAGCAATCTGGTATCGGGTAATGCGGCCTTCGCGTTCAAGTTGGGTTGGCATGCTGACTACAAAAAGATGGCCCCGGGAATTCTTAATGAGATTGAGCTGGTCCGGCACGCACCGACCCTGTTTGGCGACTGCGAGTACATCGACAGCGGTAGTCTGCCCGGTTCATTCATGGAGGAACTGTGGGCTGGGCGCCGCACGTTGGCATTCGGTGCCTTGGCCACCACAACTCTCGGGCGACGGGCCCTCGGTGCCTTTAATTGGTTGCACCGGCTCAGGCGCACGCTCGTCCCGGCAAGAAGGCGGGAATGCTCCAAGTGAAAAGGGTTGGCACGGATGCCCGATGATTTCGATGGTTAGCGAGTGAGGTGTCGCGAGAAACACCGCGCCCTTACTGCCCGCCGACCTGACTATCCAATGACGACGGA
>LJVB01000165.1 GCA_001304215.1 Acidithiobacillales bacterium SM1_46
CAAGATCGGCAACAACCTCGGTCTGCCGGAACCCGCGCTCGTCAACACGCTTGAGGGGCTGGAAGAGGACGTGAAGGATGAGACCGGTCTGGACGTCAAATATCCGGTCGACGTTAAGGGCGCCGAGGTGCTGGTCATCACGCCGTCCGCAGATTTCTTTGCCGAACCGCACATTGATGGCCTGATCGGGTACGGCAAGGTCTTCCACGCCGCCGGCATCAGTTGGACGATGTCGTCGCACGCGTCCGAAGCCGCAAACTTCTCGATGTTCATCGGCAGCGCCAAGAACTTGCACCGCCAGGCCATGCGTATCCGTGAGGCGGCGCTCGACCTGGGTGTGAAGCGCATCGTTGTCGGCGAGTGCGGCCACGCATGGCGAGTGGCGTACAGCTTTTGGAACACCCTGATTGGTCCGTTCGATTTTCTCGATCCGCGCTATCCGGTGCCGCAACATGTCTGCGAGGTCACCTACGATCTCATCCAGCGCGGCGCACTTAAGTTCGACAAGTCGGCCAACGACGACAAGGTCGTAACCTTCCACGACTCCTGCAACGTCTCGCGTGCCTCGCGCATGGGCAACATGCCGGGGGGTCAGTTCGTCATCCCGCGCGCGGTCGTGAAGGCGGCAGTCAACAAGTTCGTCGACATGCCGCAGGCCACGATCAACGAAGGCACGTTTTGCTGCGGCGGCGGTGGTGGCCTGCTCACCGACGATCTCATGGAACTGCGCGTGAAAGGCGCGATGCCCCGCATGCAGGCGCTCCAGGAGGTTGTTGATCACCATGGCGTCACGCACATCGCCGCAATCTGCGCGATTTGCAAGAGTCAGTTTTCGAAGGTGCTGCCGTACTACAAGTTCGACATGAACATGATCCTGAGCGTTCACGGCCTGGTGAGCAGCGCGATCCGGCTTGGTCCGGTCAACCAGTAGATATTCGATTCACAGAAACACGATTAATCAGGAGAACCTGGCAATGGCAACTCCCGCTGACAAGGTAAAAGGCAAGGGCGATTTCACCTACCGTCGTTACAAGGACGGTGACCACGAGTGGCGTTCGATGCACGACAAGATTTTTGTCGCTGACGCGACCGACAAGTGCCCGACCTATATCCACAAGACCCCGCCCTGCCAGGCGAGCTGCCCCTCGGGCGAGGACATCCGCGGCTGGCTCAATATCGTGCGCGGCATCGAGAAGCCACCGAAAGATGTGAAGTGGCAGGAGTACGCGTTCCAGCGCTCGACGGACGCCAACCCGTTCCCGTCGATGATGGGGCGCGTCTGCCCGGCTCCCTGTCAGACCGGCTGCAACCGCAATTCCGTAGAGGACTTTGTCGGCATCAATTCCGTAGAGCAGTTCATCGGCGACTGGGCACTGCAAAACAAGATCGACTACAAGGCAAGCGAGCAGTCGACCGGCAAGAAGGTCGCAGTAATCGGCGGCGGACCGGCCGGACTCGCGGCCGCCTACCAGCTACGCCGCAAGGGCCATGCGGTTACGGTGTTCGACGACCATGAAGAGCTCGGCGGCATGGCGCGCTACGGCGTCCCGGGCTACCGCCTGCCGCGCGAGGTTCTCGACGGCGAGTTCAACCGCATTGTCGCAATGGGTGTCGAGGTCCGCACCAAGACGCGCGTCGGTACCGACGTGCCGATGGCGGAAATCGAGAAGAACTACGACGCAGTGCTTTTCGCCATTGGCTGCAAGTCCGGCCGCGCGCTGCCAATCCCGGGCGCCGAGGCCAATAACTGCATTACCGGTGTCGCGTTCCTCGAGGCATTCAACCAGGGCCGGCTCAAGGCCGTCTCGGGGCGTATCGTCGTGGTCGGCGGCGGTGACACATCAATCGACGTCGCCTCGGTCGCACGTCGCCTCGGCTACATCAAGGAAATGTCAGAGAGCGAGCGCCCGGAGTACATCGTACTCGGTCACACCGCCCACGACGTGGCGGTCACCGCCCGCAAGGAAGGCGCCGAGGTGATGCTGATCTCGCGCCAGCCGGTGGAGAAGATGAACGCTGCCAAGCATGAAATCGACGATGCCCAGCGCGAAGGCGTCGCCATCCGTGGCGCGCTGCAGCCGGTCAGCGTCGTACTCGACGGGAATGGTCGCGCCAAGGCGCTGCGCGTAGTGGAACTCGATTACTCAAGCGGGAAGCCGGTTGAGAAGCCTGGAAGCGAGCAAGACCTGGAAGCTGATCTAATCGTCTCGGCCATTGGCCAGATGGGTGACTTCCGCGGAATGGAGGACTTCAATAACGGCAAGGGCCTGATCAACGCCGACAAGTTCTACCAAGTCCCGAACAAGCCCGGCTTCTTTGTCTGCGGTGACATCATCCGCCCGCATCTGCTCACCACCGTCATTGGCCAGGCATCGATCGCGGCCGAGTCGATCGACCAGTACCTCAAGAAACAGGAACCGTCAAAGCGTCCGAAGGTTGACGTCCACCATTTCAAGCTGCTCGACAAACTGCAGGAAGTCGGCCTGACGCCGCAGGCGTTCAAGCCCGAGGGTCCGGCGGATGAGCGTCCGACCGACCGCGGCCAGCGCGGCACCTCGCTGCAGGGCAAGGCGGTTGGCGGTTTCGCCGTCCACAATTACGAAGATCGCGCCGATGCGGAAATCTGCCAGTCGAGCGAGCTGTTCCTTGGACATTTTGAGTTTACGCCGCGCAACAAGCGCACCGAGATGGTGCCAGACGCGCAAGAAGTGCTTGGGCACTTCAAGGAGCGCATGCTTGGCCTGTCGGAGCAGCAGACCGTGGCCGAGGCCAAGCGTTGCATGAGCTGCGGTATGTGCTTCGAGTGTGACAATTGCGTGATCTTCTGCCCGCAAACCGCAGTGAAGCGCACGCCGAAGGCTGAGTCCACGATGGGTCGTTATGTCTATACCGACTATGCCTTGTGCATCGGCTGCCACATATGTGCCGACGTTTGCCCGACCGGCTACATCAAGATGGGCATGGGCGACCACTAGGCACCACGCTAGGGAGCATCGGCAGATTATGCGAAGCAACAGGCCAACCAACCGGCTGCTGGTCGGAGCCGCGGCGATGCTGATCGGCGTTGCCGTTGCCCTACCCGCATACGCGCACGAGAAGACTGCGGGCTCCCGTGTTCCAATGCCGTCCGTACACACGACGCCGGGTGAGAAATGTGTCGAGCCGACCGATGTGATGCGGCGCGATCACATGAAATTCATCCTGCATCAGCGCGATGACACCATGCATCGCGGCATCCGCACGTCGAAACACAGCTTCAAGAACTGCGTGGACTGCCACGCGGACCCCAAGACCGGCAGCGTGCTCGGTAAGGATGGCTTCTGTCAGAGTTGCCACAGCTACGCCGCCGTGACCATTGACTGCTTCAGTTGTCACACCGACAAGCCCGAGAAGCAGCCCGGCAACAAGGCGGCAGCGCCAGGAAACATTCAGAGCGGTGCCGCCGCCATCACCGGGAGTTCCGCGCCATGACCATTACCCGCCGTGAAATGCTTGCCGCCGGTGCGGCGACACTCGCCGGCGCCGTGGTGACGCCAGGGCTTCGCCTGATCGAACTCGCCACCGCGAAGTCTCCGGAAGATGCCGTTACCGCCCTGCGCCGCTGGGGCATGTTGATCGATGTGGCGAAGTGCAATGACTGCGATGCCTGCGTGACGGCCTGCCGGGAAGAGAACGGCTGGCAGGGCCACAATCGCCCCGCCACCGATGCGCAGTGGATCCGCAAGGTCAAGCTGAAGGACACTGAAACCGGCTACGTGCAGACGCTGCCACTCATGTGCCAGCACTGCGAGCACCCGCCGTGTGTGGATGTTTGCCCGACCGGCGCGTCGTTCAAGCGCGCCGATGGCATCGTGCTGGTAGACAAGCACATCTGCATCGGCTGCCGATATTGCATGATGGCCTGCCCGTACAAGGCGCGCTCCTTCGTACACGAAGCCACCACTGACCAGAAGCCCTACGCACCACGCGGCATGGGAACGGTCGAGGCCTGCACGTTGTGCGTCCATCGTGTCGATGAAGGGCGCATCCCGGCGTGCGTCGAAGCGTGCACCAAGGATGGTCACCAGGCGCTGGTCTTTGGTGACCTCAAGGATTCGAACAGTGACATCCGCGAGCGCCTCGCGGCGGCATCCAGCACGCAGTTGCGTGCTGATCTCAAACTGAACACGGGTGTTCGTTACACCGGGCTGTAAGCGCCGGGCAACGCGGAGCAGACTCGAGACATGTATATCACCTACCGCGAAATTGAAGGTCGCAGTTTTGGTTTCTATGCCCTGCTCGCCATCCTCGGGGCCATCGTGCTGGCCGGGCTTGGCGCCGCCTGGTATATGGAGCACAACGGCCACCACGTGACCGGCATGAACAACCAGGTCGTCTGGGGCATCCCGCACGTATTCGCGGTGTTCCTGATCGTTGCGGCCTCCGGCGCGCTTAATGTCGCCTCAATTGCCTCGGTATTCGGCCGCCAGCTCTACAAGCCGCTGGCCCCGCTCTCCGGCCTGCTCGCGATTACGGTGCTGGCCGGCGGTCTCTCCGTTTTGGTACTCGATCTCGGGCGTCCGGACCGGTTGATCGTTGCAATGACCTACTACAACTTCAAGTCAATTTTCGCCTGGAACATCTTCCTCTACACCGGATTTTTCGCGATCGTCGCGGTATATCTGTGGATGATGATGGAACGGCGCATGAACGACTACTCGAAGCCAGTCGGAATGTTCGCGTTCATCTGGCGTCTCACGCTCACCACCGGTACGGGTTCGATCTTCGGCTTCCTCGTCGCCCGCGATGGGTATGATACTGCCGTCATGGCGCCGATGTTCATCGTGTTTTCGTTCGCTTACGGCCTCGCCATCTACATGATCGTCCTGCTGGCGGGCATGAACTGGAGCGACCGCCGCGTCGGTGAGGCAGTGTTTGGGCGCCTGCGCAAGCTGCTTGGTGTTTTTATCGCCGGGTCATTCTACTTCGTACTCGTCTATCACTTGACCAACCTGTACATCACTCAGCGCCACGGCGTCGAGGCCTTCATTCTGCTCGACGGCGGTGTCTATACGAAGATGTTCTGGATCGGCCAGGTACTGCTCGGCTATGTGGCGCCACTCGTAATCCTGTTTCATCCTTCGCTTGGCAAGTCGCGCGCACTGGTTATGTTGGCTTGCGTCCTGACGGTGCTGGGCGGGATCGCCCAGATGTACGTCACCATCATTGGGGGCCAGGCCTACCCCATGCAGCTCCTGGCGGGCAAGGAAGTCGTGGAAAGCTCGTTCTTCGACGGTCGCGTGGGAAGCTACGCGCCG
>LJVB01000030.1 GCA_001304215.1 Acidithiobacillales bacterium SM1_46
TTCTTTCAGAGCAACGCCGAGCACGAGTTGGTCAATCGTGTGCAGCAAGCGCTTGCCGAGAAGGTGGCGTTCATTTTGATCAATCCAGCAGCTTTCACGCACACCAGCGTCGCGCTGCGTGACGCCCTGGCTGCCGCCAAGATCCCCTTCATCGAGGTGCATCTGTCAAACGTGCACGCGCGCGAATCATTCCGCAAGCACTCCTATTTCTCCGACCTCGCGGTCGGCGCCATCACTGGCCTCGGACCGCAAGGCTATGAATTGGCCCTGTCCGCGGCGATCGAACGTCTGAAGCAAAAAGGGTAAACCCGCATGGACATCCGCAAAGTCAAGAAACTCATTGAAATGCTCGAAGAATCGAGCCTTGCCGAAATTGAGATTAAGGAAGGCGAGGAGTCGATTCGCATCAGTCGCAGCAGCGGCCTCGCAGCGCCGATAATGACCATGGCACACGCACCCGCCCCGGCGCCCGCAGCGCCGGCTGCGGCACCGACGCCGGTCGCGTCGGCCGAAGGGCCGGCCTCGCACGTGCCGCCGGGACATGCCGTCACATCGCCGATGGTGGGCAGTTTCTACCGCGCACCCTCACCAGGGGCGAAACCGTTCGTCGAGGTTGGTTCGACGGTTAACGTTGGCGACACCGTTTGCATCATCGAAGCCATGAAGATGCTGAACGAAATCGAGTCGGACAAGGCGGGCGTGGTGAAGGCGATTCTGAAGGAGAACGGGCAGCCGGTTGAGTACGGCGAAGCGCTGTTCATCATCGAGTAGTCCACATGATTGAAAAGATTGTCATTGCGAACCGCGGCGAGATCGCGCTTCGCATCCAGCGCGCCTGCCGAACACTTGGCATCAAGACTGTGGCGGTGCATTCCGAAGCCGACCGCGACGCCAAGTATGTGAAGCTCGCTGACGAATCAGTGTGCATCGGCCCGGCGCGTTCGGCCGAGTCCTACCTGAATGTACCGGCCGTGATCAGCGCCGCCGAAGTCACTGACGCCCAGGCCATTCATCCCGGCTACGGCTTCCTGTCCGAGAATGCCGACTTCGCCGAGCGCGTCGAGCAATCCGGTTTCATCTTCATTGGCCCGCGCGGCGAGACCATCCGGCTGATGGGCGACAAGATTTCTGCGATCAAGGCCATGAAGAAGGCCGGTGTCCCCTGCGTCCCCGGCTCCGACGGGCCGCTGCCCGAGGACGACAAGGAAATCCTCAGGATGGCAAACCATATCGGCTATCCGGTGCTGATCAAGGCCGCCGCCGGCGGTGGCGGCAAGGGGATGCGCGTCGTGCACACCGAAGCGGCCCTCCTCAATGCTATCCAGCTCACACGCGGCGAGGCCAAAGCGGCATTCGGCAGCGACGTGGTGTACATGGAGAAGTACCTCGAGAATCCGCGCCACATCGAATTCCAGGTATTGGCCGATACGCACGGCAGTGCGGTTCATCTTGGCGAACGCGATTGCTCCATGCAGCGCCGTCACCAAAAGGTGGTGGAGGAATGCCCGGCGCCGGGCATTCCCGAGAGGCTGCGCCAAAAGATGGGCGAGCGCTGCGCCGAGGCCTGCCGCAAGATCGGTTACCGCGGCGCCGGCACCTTCGAGTTCCTGTATCAGGACGGCGAATTTTACTTCATCGAAATGAACACGCGCGTACAGGTTGAGCATCCGGTAACTGAAATGGTGACTGGAGTGGATATCGTTCGGGAACAGATCCGCATTGCGGCCGGCGAAAAACTCAGCTTCCGCCAGAAAGACGTGCAATGGCGCGGGCATGCGATCGAGTGCCGCGTCAACGCTGAGGATCCGCGCAACTTCGTTCCCTCTCCCGGACGCATTTCCAGCCTGCATATGCCAGGGGGGCCGGGAATCCGGGTGGATTCGCACATCTACCAAAACTACTTTGTCCCGCCGTACTACGACTCCATGATCGCCAAGCTCATCGCCTACGGCGAGACCCGCGAGGTGGCGCTGGCACGTATGCGGGTGGCGCTTTCCGAGATGATCGTGGACGGGATCCGCACCAACATCCCGCTGCACCGAGACATCATGACTGACGAGAGCTTTATTCGCGGCGGCGTCAACATCCACTACCTTCAGAAGAAGCTGGGGCTCTAGCCACGTGAGGTCGAATGTCGAGTTGTGAGCGTTGAATGCGTGGTGCGATACAAGTTCAACATTCAGCCTTTTGCATTCAACATTGACCGCCCATGTCCTGGCTGCAAATCCGTTTTCCCGCCTCGGGCGAAACCGCCGACGCCCTTTCCGCGGCGCTTGAGGAAAGCGGCGCCATTTCGGTCAGTGTCGAACACGTCGGCGATGATTCCTGGGTCGAGACGGACTGGGACGAGCGCCCGGTGTGGAGCGAGAGCCGTGTTACGGGGTTATTTGCCCCAGACACCGATGTTGCAGGGTTGCTGCAAGAACTGCGCGCACATCTGAATACGGCGCTTCCCGCTCCAGAGGTGCATACGCTGGCGGACCAGGACTGGGCCGATAGCTGGAAGGCAAACTATCAGCCGCTGCAGATCAGCGAGCGGCTGTGGATCTGTCCAAGCTGGATGACACCGCCCGATCCCCGGGCAGTGAACGTGATACTTGATCCGGGCATGGCCTTCGGTACTGGTGATCATCCGACCACAGCCCTCTGCCTGGAATGGCTTGCCGCGCAGGATCTTACGAACAAGGATGTCATCGACTATGGTAGCGGATCGGGTATTCTCTCGGTGGCCGCGCTCAAGCTCGGTGCCCGCTCGGCGCTCGGGGTCGAGCTTGATGAGCTGGCCATCCGGGTAAGTGTAGAGAATGCCGAACAGAACAAGGTCGCGCGACGCTTCCGCGCTGTCGTGCCGGCATTGCTGCCGCCAGAGGTCTCAGCTGATATCGTGATCGCCAACATCCTGGCGCGCCCACTGATGGAACTTGCCCCCCGCATCAAGGCACTGGTGCGCCCAGGTGGATCACTGGCCCTGTCAGGTCTCCTCTCCGAGCAGGCCGAAGAAGTGGCTGCCTGCTATGGGGACACGTTTGCGCTTTGCCGCCGCATGCGCGGCAATTGGGTGCTGCTGGCCGCGCGGCGCAAAAGCTGAACGGATGTTTGCCCGCTGCCCAAAATGCCAGGCGGTCTTCCGCGTCACACCCGCCCAGTTGGAGGCACGCGGCGGCATGGTGCGCTGCGGCCACTGCCATGCGCCGTTTCGCGCGGACCTCAACCAGGTCGCTGAACCACCCGCGTCGCCGGTCACGCCGGTTCGCGAGGTCAAGCCAACAGCTGTCACGAAAAGGCGCAAACGACGCGTCTCGTCACCAAGCGCACCAGCATCGGAACCATTAGAGCTCGCGCTGGAGTTTCCTGCGGCGCGACCGCGGGTGCCTGCTGCAGTCTGGGCGCTGGGCGTCGTACTGACATTCGCCGCGTTGGCTGCACAACTCGGCTATCGCTATCGGGCAGAAATCGCCCGTGTTCCGGAGTTCACGCCGGCAATCGAGCAGTTCTGTGCGCTAATCGGTTGCGAGGTGCGTCCGCTACACGATGTGCGACGGATCGAGCTACTGGAACGAACCCGCATTGCACCACACCCGATGTACGAGAACGTGTTGCGCATTCGCGTGGTCATGGTAAATCGTGCAAGTTTCCCGCAACCCTATCCGCTCATGGAAGTCAGTCTTACCGACAGCAACGGACTATTGCTTGCGCGGCGGCAGTTTACCCCTCGCCAGTATCTCGCCGAATCACATCCAAAAGATGTCAACATGGCTTCGGACGTTGTGGTTAACGCGTTACTCGACGTCACCAACCCGGATGGTCGAGCTTCTGGATATGAAATACGGTTGTTGCCTGCACCGTAACAGCGCACGATTCTAGCGGTCGGGCTGACCTTCTTTCGTTCCGCCGATAATACGTTTCGATTCCTGTTTGATGCCGTTGTCGTGCGGCTGACACGAGCGCAACGCTGCGCGCAATCATGGCGCTGTCGGCCAAAAGTACTTCCATGCGATATTGGTTTGTGGTTATGATTCGCCCCTTTCCGCGCAAACTCGCGCGGCAACAGGGTAGAGAGATCCGAGCGTGAGAATCGGACCCTATACAGTCAAGAACAACCTCTTTCTTGCTCCCATGGCCGGCGTCACTGACCGGCCGTTCCGCATGCTGTGCCGGCGACTCGGCGCGGGCATGGCCGTGTCTGAAATGGTTTCCTGCAACTCGCTGCTCTGGGGCAGCGAGAAAACCCGCAAGCGCGCCGATCACGCCGGCGAGGACGAACCGCGTTCGATACAGATCGTCGGCAGCGATCCGGCACTGATGGCCGAAGCCGCGCGCCACAACGTCGCACACGGTGCACAGATTATCGACATCAACATGGGTTGTCCGGCCAAGAAGATCTGCAACGTCTACGCGGGTTCCGCGCTCATGCAGAACGAAAAGCTGGTTGCCGATATCCTGCAGGCAGTAGTGCGCGCCGTCGATGTGCCGATCACGCTCAAGATTCGCACCGGCTGGAATCGCGACAATCGCAACGGCGTCAGCATCGCGCGCCTTGCCGAAGATGCCGGTGTTCGACTTCTGTCGGTGCACGGGCGCACGCGGGCCGATGCCTTTCAGGGCGAGGCCGAATACGACACCATCGCAGCGATTAAGACGGCCGTGCGAATTCCGGTAATCGCCAACGGTGACATCGACGCGCCGGAGAAGGCCGCTCATGTGCTCCGTCACACCGGGGCGGACGGTCTCATGATCGGACGGGCGGCACAGGGAAACCCGTGGATTTTCAGGGAGATCGGGCATTTTCTGGCTACCGGCGAGCGCCTGGCCGCCCCCACTGGTGCAGAGGTGCGCGACACCCTGGTCGGACATCTCGAGAATCTGTACGCGTTCTATGGAGAGGCGCGGGGCGTGCGCGTCGCGCGTAAGCACATCGGCTGGTACACGAAGGGCAAGGGCTTCGTGGGCGGCGCTGCCTTTCGGCACGCCGTCAACCAGGTTGAGACGTCCGCGGAGCAGTTGGCGATGGTGCGCGCCTTCCTCGATCACCCGGTTCTCGACGGCCGGAGGCTTGCTGCGTGAGCACGAGGGAGCGCAAGGGCCCCATCGCCGCCTGCGTGAAGCAGTCGATGGAGAAATACTTTCACGACCTGAATGGCGAGAAAGTGAGCGGCGTGTATGACATGGTGCTCGCGGAAGTGGAGCGCCCGCTGCTGGAGAGCGTCATGAAGCATGCCCGCAGCAACCAATGCCGCGCAGCCGAAATTCTCGGTATCAATCGCAATACCCTGCGCAAGAAACTCAAGCAGTACAAGCTCGACAAGTAGCCGCGCTTACGGCGACTGCGGTTCGCCACCCCGATTGTTTCCGGTAAACTACCGCCCTCTTCCCGGAAGCGATCGCAAACCTTCATGGCTCCCATCCAGCGCGCACTGCTGAGCGTCTCCGACAAAACCGGCATCGTCGAATTCGCTCGCGCCCTTGAGTCCCTTGGAATCCAGCTGCTGTCTACAGGCGGCACTGCGAAGCTGCTCGCGGACAACGGAATTGCCGTCACCGAGGTCTCGGACTACACCGGCTTTCCTGAGATGCTGGACGGTCGCGTAAAGACCCTGCATCCGAGGATTCATGGCGGACTGCTCGGGCGGCGCGACCTCCCCGCCCATGTCGAGGCGATGACCAAACATGACATCCCGCCGATCGGCCTGCTGGTGGTGAATCTCTATCCCTTCGAGCAGACCATTGCAAAACCGGGATGCACGCTGGAAGACGCCATCGAGAACATCGATATCGGCGGTCCTGCCATGCTTCGGGCGGCAGCCAAGAATCACGGCTCGGTGGCGGTGGTGGTCGATAGCGCCGACTACACCGTGGTGCTGGACGAAATGAAAGCGAACGCGGGCTCGGTGACTGATGCCACCCGTTTTGAGTTGGCCGCCAAGGTCTTCGAGCATACCGCCCGTTACGACGGCGCGATCGCGAACTACCTTGGCGCCATCCAGACCGACGGCGGCCGCGCGACATTTCCGCGCACCATCAGCACGCAGTACCGCAAAGCGCAGGAAATGCGCTACGGCGAAAACCCCCATCAGCTGGCGGCATTCTACGTGGAGGCCGGTGCCAGAGATGCGAGCGTCGCCACCGCCCGCCAACTGCAGGGCAAGGAACTTTCATTCAACAATATCGGTGACACCGACGCGGCGCTCGAGTGCGTCAAGCAATTCGACGAGACACCAGCCTGCGTAATCGTGAAACACGCGAACCCCTGTGGCGTGGCACTGGCCGGTTCGCTACGCGCTGCATACGAGCGCGCCTATGCTACCGATCCGGAATCCGCCTTCGGTGGCATCATCGCCTTCAACCGTGAACTAGACGGCGAGACAGCGCGATTGATTCTTGAGCGGCAGTTCGTCGAAGTGATCGTCGCACCCAAAGTGAACGCTGCGGCGGTGGAGGCCGCGGCCGCCAAGAAAAACGTCCGTCTGCTCGAATGCGGAGCATGGCCGAAAGAGCCGGCGCGCCGACTCGACTTCAAGCGCGTCAACGGCGGCTTGCTGGTGCAGGAAGCGGATCTGTCCCTGTACCAGGAACTGAAGGTGGTTACTAAGAGGCAGCCGACTACGGACGAGTTGTCCGACCTGTTGTTCACGTGGAAGGTGGCCAAGTTTGTGAAGTCCAACGCTATTGTCTATGGCAAGGACAAGATGACGATCGGCGTTGGTGCCGGCCAGATGAGCCGCGTCAACTCGGCGCGCATCGCGGTCATCAAGGCCGAGCATGCCGGATTGCAGGTCAAGGGCGCGGTCATGGCGAGTGATGCGTTCTTTCCCTTTCGCGACGGCATCGATCAGGCGGCGGCCGCGGGCATCAGCGCGGTGATTCAGCCGGGTGGCTCGATGCGCGACGACGAAGTGATCGCCGCCGCGAATGAACATGGCATGGCGATGGTGTTCACCGGCATGCGTCACTTTCGACACTGAATCGGGTCGCTCGCGAACACATGAACGTCCTAATTATTGGCGGCGGCGGGCGTGAGCACGCACTAGCCTGGAGAGCGGCGCAGTCGCCGCGCGTCGCACGGATCTTTGTTGCCCCGGGCAATGCCGGCACGGCGCGCGAGACAAAGTGCGCGAACGTTGCGGTGGCTGCCGAGGACATTGAAGCCCTGCTGGCATTTGCACAGCGCGAGCGGGTTGATCTAACCATCGTCGGACCCGAGGCGCCGCTGGTGCTCGGCGTCGTCGATCGCTTTCGCGCCGCCGGGCTGCGCTGTTTCGGCCCAACCAGGGCGGCCGCCCAGCTTGAAGGTTCCAAGGCCTTCACCAAGGACTTTCTTGCGCGCCACAAGATTCCCACGGCCGCCTACGGCAACTTCAGCGATTTCGACCGGGCGGAAGCCTATATCCGCCGGGTTGGTGCACCGGTCGTGGTGAAAGCCGATGGCCTGGCTGCCGGCAAGGGCGTAATCATTGCGCAGACCGTAGATGAGGCGATCGGTGCCGCGCGCGACATGCTGGCCGGCAATGCCTTTGGCGAGGCGGGCCACCGCGTGGTGGTCGAGGAGTTCTTGAAGGGCGAGGAAGCAAGTTTCATTGTAATGGTGGATGGCGAACATGTGTTGCCGCTTGCAACCTCACAGGATCACAAGCGCGTCGGCGACGGCGACACCGGTCCCAATACCGGCGGCATGGGCGCGTATTCCCCCGCTCCGGTGGTTACGCCCGAAATGCACGAGCGAGTGATGCGCGAGGTAATCGAGCCCACCGTGCGCGGCATGCAGGCCGAAGGCAACACCTATACCGGCTTTCTCTACGCCGGCCTCATGATCGGCCCGGATGGTACCCCCAAGGTACTCGAGTACAACTGCCGCTTCGGCGACCCGGAAACGCAGCCCGTGATGATGCGGCTGAAGAGCGATTTCGTGGAACTCGTTGATGCGGCCCTCGATGCCCGGCTCGACCAAGTCGCAGCCGATTGGGACCCGCGCGCGGCGCTCGGCGTTGTGATGGCGGCCGGTGGCTATCCCGGTTCCTATGCCAAGGGCGACCCAATAACCGGCCTGCCGGCAAGAGAAGCACCCGATGCCAAGGTTTTCCACGCCGGCACGGCATTGCGCGATGGCGAGGTGGTGACCAGCGGCGGACGGGTATTGTGTGTCACCGCACTTGGGGAGAGCGTTGCTGCCGCGCAGCGGCGCGCCTATGAAGTCGTGCGCGGGATTCACTGGAAGCACGCGCAATACCGAAGCGACATCGGCTATCGCGCCATCGCGCGAGAGCAAGCTCAGCGCTAGACGCCATGCACGCGCGCGACCTGCAACGCGCAGCCCACATTCTTCGCCACGGTGGTGTCGTCGCGTACGCGACCGAGCATTGCTTCGGGCTTGGCTGCGACCCCTTCAACCGCGCGGCGGTGCTGCGGCTACTCCACATTAAGCGACGTTCTATGGCCAAGGGGCTGATCGT
This sequence comes from Acidithiobacillales bacterium SM1_46, assembly GCA_001304215.1. GTDB lineage: Bacteria > Pseudomonadota > Gammaproteobacteria > Acidiferrobacterales > Sulfurifustaceae > SM1-46. Next base: position 8,448 of record LJVB01000030.1, read on the forward strand.
GCTGGCGGGAGATGTCAAGCAGCTTGGCCTGTTCGCGGAACGTATTCCGGCCGAAGTGACGGCCACGTGGCCCGGTCCTCACACTTGGTTACTGGCAACCCGCGTCAGCGTTCCGAAGTGGATCACCGGCGCGCACCCGCGCGTGGCCGTGCGAGTCACGGCACACCGACAGGCCGCGGCGCTCTGCCATGCCGCCGGCATGGCAATTGTCTCGACCAGCGCGAATCGCGCGGGAGAACAACCCGCTCGCACTGACCGCGAGGTGCGCCGACGCTTCGGCAAGCTAGTCGATTATGTACTCCCCGGATTTGTCGGTGGTGCTCCGGCTCCCACCCCGATCCGGGACGCGGTCACGGGCGAACGCATTCGCGACTGATGTTGCGACGCCTGTAAGGCCCGAAAATCGCTGCGCCCACCCGGATCAGCTATCATCGCAGGCCTTCGACGCAACTTTCTTTCAGTACCCCGACATGAGCCAACCCGACATCAGCGCGGTACGCCGTTACCTGCTTGAGCTTCAGGACCGCATTTGCTCTGAGCTGGCGACGGAAGACGGCACGGAGCACTTTCGTGAGGATTCATGGGAGCGACCGGAGGGCGGCGGCGGGCGCACACGGGTGCTGACAGAAGGGACCGTCTTCGAGCAGGCGGGTGTCAACTTCTCACACGTGTCCGGAGCAAAACTGCCACCATCGGCGACTGCGCACCGCCCCGAGCTTGCCGGCCGTTCATTTCAGGCCGTGGGGGTGTCGCTCGTCATTCACCCGCGCAATCCCTACGTCCCGACCTCGCACATGAACGTGCGCTTTTTCGTCGCAGAGAAAGAGGGTGCCGATCCGGTTTGGTGGTTCGGGGGCGGCTTCGATCTCACGCCCTACTATCCCTTCGAGGAAGACTGTCTGCACTGGCACCGCACGGCGAACGAGGCGTGCGGCCCGTACGGCAGCGACTACTACGCGCGTTTCAAGAAGTGGTGCGATGAGTATTTCTACCTAAAACATCGCGGCGAGACGCGCGGCGTCGGTGGGCTTTTCTTCGACGACTTCGGCGAGCGCGGCTTTGAGCATTCCTTCGGCTTCATGCGCAGCGTGGGCGACCACTATCTGCCCGCCTATCTGCCGATCGTGCAGAATCGCCGCGACACGCTGTATGGTGAACGGGAGCGCGATTTCCAGCTTTATCGACGCGGGCGTTACGTGGAGTTCAATCTGGTCTATGACCGCGGCACTCTGTTCGGACTGCAGAGCGGCGGACGCACTGAGTCGATCCTGATGTCGCTGCCGCCACTGGTGAAGTGGCGCTACAACTGGCGTCCGGCAGGTGGAACGCCGGAGGCGCGGCTGTATGAGGAGTTCCTGAAGCCGCGCGAGTGGCTGGGCTGATTTGCCCGGCTCGCGCCCTTGGAAGCCGGCGGCTACTTCGGTTCGCAACGTGCCGGCACGGTCGCGGCGGATCCGGTCTGGTACTCGGCAAGCCCTGCGGTCACCCATCCCACGACCTTGGCGTTGTACCCAAGCTCGACCGGCACATAGTTCAGATTTGGCGCGACCAGGATATAGAACCTCTGTTTCGTTTCGTCGCGCTCGATCCGTACGCCAGCGTAGTCCCGGCCCTTGAAGCTAACCCGTCCGGGCTGGCCGACGCGGAAATTGCGCGTCTTGATACCGCCTTTGTCGGCAACCTGATAACTGAGTGCCTTGAGTCCGCCCGCGATATCGGCAGCCACTTTCAGTTGCACCGATAGCGCATCCCAAATCGGGAAGTTGAGATCCGGATAAACGCGCGTCTCGCCCCCGTGCGTCACGGACACCGTGCGTTTGGCGGCGTCGAAGAGGATGTGTTCGTCTCGCTTGCCGTCGCCGCCAATCTCCTTGTGGATAAACTCGATTGGCGCGAGTTGTCCATCGTTTAGCGCCATGAGGCTGCATTCGTAAAACGTGTAGCCGGCAAGGCTGGAGCGATACTCATAGCGCAGGCCCACTGCGGTTCGCGCGAGATTCACGCGCGTGTCGAGCAGCCCCATCACGCCGGTATAGCGGGCGCTGTACGGACCCGGGAACTTCGGGTTCGCCGGTGCGTCCGCCCAGACCGGCGCGACACACAGGACGAGTGACAACAATAAAAATAGTGGTCGGTGCATGCCTAATTCGACGTACAAGACAGCAATTTAGTTTCCAAATTTGAGCGCCGCCGACACCAGCGGTAACTGCTGAAATTTTGGCAGGGCCAAGTATACCGCTGCGTGGGGCGACTCGCGCTTCATCTTCCCGAGCGCTTCGAAACCGGTTGTGTGCCAAGCGGCATGTGATCAGGAAAGATCACGCGACTATCGGCGCGGCACGCGACTTGTCGACGATCAGTGCGGTTTGTGCCATCGCGTGTTTTGGGCTAACCGGGCGGTGCAGGCCGAACCGCCGGTCCTGCGCTTGCTCTAGCGCACGAGCCGGCCAACAATGCCCGCTATCGCCTCCGGAGTGAAGCCATGAACGAGAATCAATTGCCCACCGGGCTTGATCCGACGCTGCGGATCGTGCCCATGCCGGCCGATACCAACGCCGCCGGCGATGTCTTCGGCGGCTGGATCATGTCGAATGTCGATATGGCCGGCGCAATTGCGGCCATTCGCCGCGCGCATGGGCGGGTCGTGACGGTCGCGGTCAATGCATTTTCCTTTCGCGCCCCGGTATATGTGAGCGATCTTGTGAGCTTTTACGCAAGGGTGATCAAGGTCGGCCGCACGTCACTCACGGTCGACGTAAGGGTCTATGCGGAGCGCGGCTCCTACGCCCCCGACACCGGCACGACGACATTGGTGACGGATGCGGTTCTCACCTACGTCGCGATCGACGAGCAACGCAACAAGCGCTCGGTTCCACCCGAGTGAGATCGCGATAGTCAACGCGCCTTCGGAATCAACGCCTGGAGTGCGCGCACGATGGGATCGCTGTCCCACTCCGCCTCGCCGACCAACCCGGAGTGCAGATTCCCGTCGGAGCCCACAACGAAACTGGTTGGAAAGGCGAACACCTTCCAGCGCTTGAGCGCCGCCCCGTCGCGATCCATGAGAATCGGGAAGTCGACGTTCACCTTCTCCTTCAGGAACGCGCGGACCGTTGCCTCGTCTTCGGCCATGTTCACGGCCAGGATAACGAATGGCCGACCGGAAAACCTCTCCTTCAGCCGCTGCAGTGAGGGCATCTCGCGCACGCACGGCGGGCACCATGACGCCCAGAAATTGATAAGCACCACTTGCCCGCGATAATCGGCGAGATCGCGCATCGCGCCATCCAGACTCGTGAGACGAAGCGGCGCGGGTACGGGATTGCCCTGATATGGGCGCAGGTTCCGCTCACGTGGCGCGGCGGGCGCTCGCTGCTTGCCGCGCGCGGCTTGCAACGCCGGATCACCAACCTTGGTGTCCTTGAGTGTCGCAATCGCCTGGGCGAACAAGGCGGGCAACCGGGCCGCCTCTGCCTCCTCCACGTTTGTGGCATCGGGACGGAAGTAATATCGATCGCGTACTTCGGGCACAAGCTGCACGCTAACGGGGGATCCAGTCGCCGCCAGCGCAGCCTTGAGCGCGTCAAGGCGAAAAATCCATGGTGAACGTTGCGGTTGAACGATGAAGATTGGCAGGCGCGTCTGGGCGACGACCGGCTGGAAGTCCGCCTCGCGACCGGGCTCGGGTGGTCCGATGTACAGATTCGGGTGCAGCAGGATCGCGCCGCCTAGGACAGCGCTGTCCGGGTGACGTTCGCGCCACACCTGCGCACCCGTGAGGGCGAGCGCGCTGGCCCGGGCGGAGGCAGTCAGGTATACACGGCGGCCCCCCGCGCTCGCCGCATCGATCAGATCCGCGACATCGCGACCGGAAATCTTCTCGAGGCTGCTCTCCAGTGGCGGCAGGAGCCGCGCATCGAGGAGATCGGGACGCCAGACTTCTATCCCGAGCGCGGCGGTCGCCGCCGCCACGCGCTCCTCGGACGCCTGTTGTCCAAGACCCGATGGCAACCACAGCAGCACCGTATCCTGCCCGGCGCCGAAGCGCTCAACCGACACGTCGGTGCGATCGGCGAGGCGCACCTCGATTGTCGCGCCATGCGCGACCGATGTGCCGAACAGCCACAATGCGAGCAACCACAGTCGGGCCAGATGAATGGTGACGCGCATCGTTAAGGGGTATCAACGGAGCAGGACGCGGTGGACAGTCCGTGGTCGAGCCACTACCCTTTAAACAACCACACCAACGCCGCCGCTACGAATGCTTTTCCGTCTCGCTTCTCTGTTCGCCGCGCTCGCGACGCTATGGCTGCTCGGTGCGCATGCCGATGACCCGCCGCCAGTCCTAATGGTGATGGACTATCAAATCGGCGCCAATCACATGCCGCAGCCGGTGCCGATGAAGCTCGGTGAGTTTACACTCTCGGAGGCACTGCCGGGCGCCGACAAGCTTCGCATCCTGCCAGGCGATGCCTTCCCGGCCGAGGCGGCGCGACCATCCGACCGCGCGGTGGAGCTCTACCAGAGCACCACGCAGGCCCGTTCACTGGTCTGCATCGTGCACGTGCGCTACTTCCGCAGTCCGGCCGGCCAGTGGGCAGCCAATTTCCAGCTGGTCGAGCAGCCGCTGGTGGCACGCGATGCGAATGGTAACTGGAAACCATTCAGCGAGATACGCGGGGCGCCCGGATTGATCGTCTTAACCGGCAGTGCCCTGCCGAATGCCGAGGGATTTTATCCTTCCCTCGAGTTCGGCATGAACCTCAAGAAGGTCTACGTCAACAGCTGGGCAGTTCGCTAGCCACCGGCCGGCGCGGCATGGGTGGGAGGCGAAACGCGAGTGTCCCTCCCGCCACGCGCCGCAGCGATGACTGGCATCGCGCTGGCCCGCATGGCACCGGAGACTCCACCGCTGACCCCCTCACCTATTTCTTCTTCAGCACCTCGAGGAACGGCGTGATCAGATCCAGCGGCAGCGGGAATACGATGGTCGAATTCTTGTCGGCGGCGATCACCGTCAGGGTTTCGAGATAGCGCAGCTGGATCGCCTGCGGCTCCTGGGCCAACACCTGCGCGGCCTGATACAGCTTCTCGGCGGCCTGCTGCTCACCTTCAGCGTGGATCACCTTGGCACGCCGCTCGCGCTCGGCCTCGGCCTGACGGGCGATGGCGCGCACCATGGTGGGATCGATGTCCACGTGCTTAATCTCGACGCTCGTCACCTTGATGCCCCACACATCGGTCGCAGTGTCGAGGATCTTCTGAATATCGGCATTGAGCTTGTCGCGCTCGGCGAGCATCTCGTCGAGCTCGTGCTTGCCGAGCACGCTGCGCAACGTGGTCTGGGAGAGCTGGTTGGTGGCGGCGTAGTAATCCTCGACTTGGATGATGGCGCGCTGCGGATCGATCACACGCATGAACACTACCGCGTTCACTTTGACCGACACGTTGTCGCGCGAGATCACGTCCTGCGGCGGCACGTCCAGCACCACCGTGCGCAGATCAACCTTAACGATCTGCTGGATGATCGGGATGACAATGATCAGGCCTGGCCCCTTGACCTTCCAGAACCGCCCGAGCAGGAACACCACGCCACGTTCATACTCGCGCAACACCCGAAACGAGCTGAACAGCAGCAACGCTATCAGCGCTAGGACAAAACCGGATGAAATAAGCTGCACGATGAACCTCCTATCGTTACCGTTTGGGTTCGACTTCGAGTGTCAAGCCGTCGCGATTCACGACCGCGACCGCTTCGCCCTGCTTGATCGGCTGGCGCGCACGCGCCTGCCATTCCTCGCTGTGCACGCGGACACGGCCAACGTACCCGCTGCCGGGCTTCTCGGCGAACGCGTCCAGTGCCTCGCCCGCCGCACCCATCAATTCCTCAGCGCCGCTCACGATACGCCGGCGGCGCGCCTTCACCGCGAACCACACCACACCAAGAAAAAAGGCGGCGCTGGTTGCGGAGACCGCGATGATGAGCGGTAAAGCGACCGAATAACCGGGCACGTCGGTATCGAGCAAGATGACGGAGCCAACGACGAACGCGATGACACCACCGATGCCGAGCGCACCGAAGCTTGGGACGAACACTTCGGCGACCATAAAGGCAACCCCCAACAGGATCAGCGCGAGTCCAGCGTAATTGATGGGCAACACCTGAAAGGCGTACAGCGCGAGCAGCAGACAGATGCCACCGACCACACCGGGCAATACGAATCCCGGGTTCCAGAGTTCAAAAAAGATCCCGTAGATGCCGAGCAGCATCAGAATGTAGGCAATGTTGGGGTCCGTGATTACCGAGAGAAACTTCGAGCGCCAGTCCGGCGTGAGCGTCACCAGCTCGGCGCCCTTGGTGGAAAGCGTCAGCTCGCGGCCCGCAAGCGTCACGCGCCGCCCGTGGAGCTGCCTGGCAAGATCTTGCAAATCGTGGGCAACAAAATCCGCCACGTTTTGGCGCACCGCCTCCTCGGCGGGCAGTGAGGCTGCCTCGCGCACTGCCTTTTCGGCCCAGGCCGCATTGCGCCCGCGCATCTGAGCAAGACCGCGGATGTAGGCGATGGCGTCGTTAAGTGCCTTCTCGTCCATACCGGGCTTGGCGGGTTTCGCGTCCTTCTTGTCTTGCTTGTCGTTCTTGTCGGCGCCGTCGGGTCTGGATGGCTGACGGCCCCCACCGGGGTCCGGTACGCCACCAATGCGCACGGGGGTGGCGGCTCCGATATTGGTAGCGGGCGCCATGGCCGCGACGTGCGAAGCCAGCAGTATATAAGTGCCGGCGCTGGCCGCCCGGGCACCTGAAGGCGCAACGTAGGTAACGACGGGGACCGGGGAAGCCAGGATGTCCTGGATGATCTTGCGCATCGCGGTGTCGAGTCCGCCTGGCGTATCGAGCTGTAGTATCACGGCGGCGGCCCCTTGTTCCCGCGCCTGCGTGAGTCCGCGGTGGATGAAGTCGCTGGTAGCGGGCCCGATCGGCCCACTTACCTCGAGTACGAACAGCCTTGGGCTCGCCGTTGATACGGTATCCTTGCCGAGCAGCAGGAACGGCCAGGCAATCAGCGCAAGCAGGAAGCCGAGTCGGAGGCGACGCATGATGTCTTCACGATAACAAACTGCCGGGCGCCCGGCGAGACAATGCGCAAGTAGCCGGACGGCTCGGATAGGATGACGCGGCCAATTCACGGAACTTTCCGAAACCTACAGCATGCTTTCCTTCACCATCCGCAGGGCTTTGTGGGAGGCAGATGAGCCGCTCATCCGTGGCGTGCGCGAGGCGGTATTCGTCCGCGAACAACGGATTCCCGTCGAGCTTGAGTGGGACGATGCCGACGCGAGCGCGACGCACGTGCTCGCCTTTGCCGAGAACGGGGAAGCAATCGGGACCGGTCGGCTGCTACCTTCCGGACACATCGGACGCATGGCGGTCCTGCGGGCATATCGTGGTCAGGGCGTCGGGCGCGCGTTGCTCGCGGCGTTGCTCGATGCGGCGCGCGCGAACGGTCATGCGGAGGTCACGCTTTCCGCGCAAACTCAGGTAATCGGGTTTTACCAGCGGATGGGTTTTCTGCCGGTCGGCGAGGTCTACCGAGAGGCCGGTATCCCTCACCAGCGCATGCGGTTGGGCCTGTCGCGTTGAGCAACGTCAGCGCGCGCTGCGGCGCGCTACATACTGCAGGACAAACTCCAGTATTTCGAACCGGTTGTAGGCCTCCTGCAAACCCGCGCCCCAGACGGTAGGACCGTGTCCGCGAATCATGAGCGCCGTGATCGCCGGCGATGATTTGCTGAAGCGCGCTTCGAGCAATTTGGCGATTTTCGTCACGTCTAGCGTGTTGTCAAACAACGGTAGATCCACTCTCGGGTTCTGCTGCCAGATGTCGAAGCCCTTGATCATCTCAATCGGCGGCAGGCGCAGGCTGTTGGCGCCCTTCCTGGCGCGATCGCCCGCCAGGCAAGCCGCAACCGTGTGCCCATGCAGGCAAGCGCGCGCCCCTGCAAAGCAACGATAGAGCGCGGCGTGAATCGAGGTCTCGGCGGAAGGTTTGTCTTCGGCGCGACGCTTTTCGACCACCGCGCCGTCCGTCACGCGCACCAGCATGAAATCGTCGGCATCGAGTCGGCCCTTGGGCTTGCCGCTTGCGGTGATCCAGAAGTGCCCGTCGTCTACTCGTGCCGAAAGATTGCCGGCGGTGCCACTCATCCAGCCGCGCGCATGAAAATCACTCGCAATCTGGGCCAGTGCCGCCCGCGGCTCCAGTACATCGAGCGTCCCGGCCATTGGCGCCGCGCGCGCCGCTTTAGGCGAGCGCGCTTTCCGCGATGTTGCGATCGCGGCCGGTGTAGTGTGGCGTCCAGCCGGAGGTATCGATGAAGTAGCGCACCGCCTTGCAGCGTGTGCAGTCGCGCATCTCGAACCAGTGCTCACTGTTGGCCGGTACATTGATGTAGTCGCCGGCCGTGACCTCTAGCAGAAACTGGTTACCGTCGGGCTCAACAAAACCGAAGAAACCCGAACCAGCCAGGATATAGCGCACCTCGTCGTCCGAGTGGGTGTGTATCTTGTCGAACTTGGCAAGCATTTCGGCAAGATTCGGGATGCCCTCGTGTATCACCACCATGTCTCGGGTCCGGTATCCCTTCTCGCGCTTGAGTTCCTCGAAGCGATCGTCCACCAGCTTGAGCAGTTCCTCTTTCTCGGCGTCGTTGAGTGCCTGTTTCTCGAGCAGCTCGCGCGCGCGGGCGCTCGCCGGCGCCGGCCATTGGCGCAGCGTTATGCCGAGCCGGGCAAGACGTCCGGTAACCTGGGAGACATCCTACCGTCGGAAAAAATGATGCGCGCCATGTTGATGTCCTCCGATATCCAGAGATGTACAGGATCGCTCGATACACCGACTTGCAGCAGCCAGTGAGAAGTCGCGGCTATTCTAGCCCGACTCTTCTTTCCCGACGCTAGCCGATCGCGGGCTTCTCTTCGCTTGGGCGCCGAAACCGCGAGCGCACAAACGGTTTGCGTTCGACCGAGGGCTTGGCCTGTTCGCGCCGTTCCGGTCGCGCCGCGCGCTCGGGCCGCACCTCCCGCTTGTCGTCAGGTACGGCCGGCGCGTGATCCGCGCGCGGAGCCGAAAGTGGTGCCTCGGCCACG
>LJVB01000166.1 GCA_001304215.1 Acidithiobacillales bacterium SM1_46
CTGCGCGCGAGGAACGTTGGCTGCGCGCGCGTTACCCAGGATATGACGGCTACGCACAGCGGGTACGCAAGTTGTTCCCCGGCGTGTATTGAGCCACACCGGAGAAACCGGCGCTTGACTGGTTGCGTGGCGGACAGCTGAACGAGGCTACTTCACGCGCATGCCGGGCTGGGCCCCGGCGTCCGGCGACAGTATCCACAGATCTTTGCCGCCCGGGCCGGCCGCGAGCACCATACCTTCCGACACGCCAAATTTCATTTTGCGTGGCGTGAGGTTCGCTACAACCACGGTGAGCCTTCCCTCGAGAGCCTTCGGATCATACGCAGAGCGGATCCCGGCAAAGATGTTGCGCGTGCGTCCCTCGCCGAGGTCAACCGTCAGTTGCAGAAGCTTGTCGGCCCCCTCGACGAAGCCGGCCGTCACAATCCGCGCGATCCGCAAATCGGCCTTGCCGAAATCATCGATGCTGATTTCTGGCTTGATAGGCTCGGCGGCACTGGTAGTGCTTTCGGCGGGCTTGATTTCGTTCATCTTCAGCGATTCCTTCGATTCGTTGAGCATTGCTTCGATCTGTTTCGGCTCGACGCGTGTGGCGAGGTGCTCGTAGGGATTGATCCGATGACTCGTCAGGACGGTTTTGGCATCCGACCAATGCAGCGGCGCGATATCGAGAAAGCGTTCGACGCGCGCCACCAGTTCCGGCAGCACCGGCTTTAGATAGAGCGACAACAGACGAAACAGATTCAGATTGGTGCTGCAGACGGCGTGAAGACGCTGCGTTTGGGCGGGATCCTTCGCCAGCACCCACGGCTTGGTGACGTCTACGTACTCGTTGATCCGGTCGGCGAGCGCCATGATCGCCCGCATGGCTTCCGCGAACTCACGGCTCTCGTAGTGAGCGGCTATCTGGCCGGCAGCGGCCTGCACATCCGCAAGAAGTGCCGGATTATCGAGCGACGGTGCCAGGCGTCCGCCAAACTTTTTCTCGATAAAGCCGGCGCTGCGTGCCGCGATGTTCACGTACTTGCCGACCAGGTTCGAATTAATCCGTGCGGTAAAGTCATCGAGACTGAGGTCGATGTCCTCGACGTGCGGCCCGAGCTTCCCAGCGAAGTAGTAGCGCAGGTACTCGGGATTGAGGTGATTCAGGTAAGTGCGGGCATTGATGAATGTGCCGCGCGACTTGGACATCTTCTGACCATCCACAGTGAGAAAACCGTGCGCAAAGACGGCGCTCGGTTTGCGAAAGCCGCTTCCCTCCAGCATCGCCGGCCAGAACAGCGCGTGGAAGTAAAGAATATCCTTGCCGATGAAGTGATAGAGCTCGGCTCTGCTGTCGGGATCCCAGAACTCCGCGAACTTCAGGCCGGCCCGGGCACACAGGTTCTGGAAGCTCGCCATGTAACCGATTGGCGCATCGAGCCAAACATAAAAGTACTTGCCGGGGGCGTCGGGGATCTCAAAGCCAAAGTAGGGTGCATCGCGCGAGATATCCCAGTCCTGCAGGCCGGCTGCGAACCATTCGTCTAGTTTGTTCGCAACCTCCGCCTGCACGTGGCGCGGTGCGGTGATGTCGGGAAACAGCCAGGCACGCAAGGCGTTTTCAAAGTCACCGAGCTTGAAGAAATAGTGCTCCGATTCCTTTTGTACCGGCGGCACGCCTGAAAGCGCCGACACGGCGTTCTTGAGCTCAGTCGGCGCGTAGGTAGCGCCGCACACTTCGCAAGAGTCGCCGTACTGATCCTTCGCGCCACAGCGCGGGCATTCGCCTCGGATGAAACGATCCGGAAGAAACATCTTCTTGACCGGATCGTAGGCCTGCTGGATGGTGCGCCGGTTGATATGCCCCGCGTCGCGCAGACGCTGATAAATCAACGCCACCAGCTCGCGATTTTCGGCAGAGTGGGTTGAGTAATAATTGTCGAAATCGACGAGGAAGTCCGAGAAATCGCTGCGGTGCTCTGCATGCATGCGCGCGATCAGCTCCTCCGGCGTGATGCCTTCCTGTTGTGCGCGCAGCATGATCGGCGTGCCGTGGGCGTCGTCCGCGCACACATACCAGCACTCATGACCTTGAAGTTTCTGGAAGCGTACCCAGATATCGGTCTGGATATACTCGACCAGGTGCCCGAGATGAATCGGCCCGTTTGCATAGGGCAGGGCGCTGGTGACGAGGATCCGGCGTTGTTGTTGTGGCATGCGGTTTCCGGGGCGAGCGCCGCTAACGGCGGCGTTCGTGCATTTTGACCCCAATATGATAAGGGAAATCCGGGGGTTACGTCGCCCCTGAAAATGACTTTTGGGCGGGCGCAGTGTAGCATGGCGACCCTTTTACACACCGGTCTGTGGAGTAATTGCGATGGCGGTTTCCCAATTGCAGGTTGAGACGGCGCTCAAGGAAGTCATTGACCCGTATCTCGAGAAGGATCTGGTGAGCGCCAAGGCGGTCAAGAACATTGCCGTGGATGGCGACAACGTTACCGTAGACGTACAGCTCGGTTACCCGGCCGCTGGCTGGAAGGACGGGCTTGCCGCCAAGCTCAAGGAGAAGGTGATCGGCGCCGGGGCGAAGAACGCCACCATCAAGGTTTCGTCCAAGATCGAGTCGCACGGCGTCCAAAAGGGCGTGAAGCCCATTCCTAACATCAAGAACATCATTGCCGTTGCTTCTGGCAAGGGCGGCGTCGGCAAGTCGACCGTGGCGGTAAATCTGGCGCTCGCGCTTTCGGTAGAGGGCGCGAACGTCGGTATCCTCGATGCCGATATTTACGGTCCGTCGCAGCCGCGCATGCTGGGCGTGAAGATGAAGCCCGAGTCGAAGGATGGTCACTCGCTCGAGCCGATCATCAGCTATCATCTTCAGTCGATGTCGATCGGCTACCTGATAGATGAAGAGACCCCAATGATCTGGCGCGGTCCGATGGTCACCCAGGCTCTCGAGCAGCTGCTGCGCGACACCAGCTGGAAGGACGTGGATTATCTCATCGTCGATCTTCCGCCCGGTACCGGAGATACCCAGTTGACGCTCGCGCAGAAGGTGCCGGTCACCGGTGCGTTGATTGTGACGACCCCGCAGGACATCGCGCTGCTCGACGCCCGAAAGGGACTCAAGATGTTCGAGAAGGTCGAGATCCCGGTGCTAGGCGTTGTTGAGAACATGAGCACGCATATCTGCTCCAAGTGCGGTCATGAGGAGCATATTTTTGGCGCGGGTGGCGGCCAGAAGATGGCGGACGATTATGACGTCGATTTTCTCGGCTCGCTTCCGCTCGACATTCGCATCCGTGAAGAGACCGACGCCGGTCGCCCGACGGTGATCGCCGATCCGGACTGCCGCATCTCGCAGATTTACCGCGAGATCGCACGGCGCGTGACGGCCAAGCTCTCGCTGCAGAAGCGCGATTTCTCCGCCAAGTTCCCGAGTATCGTTATCCAGAACACCTGAGATCGCTAGCGCGCATGCGCCGTGGCAAAGAGGCCGGAGCGAAGCTCCGGCCTCTTTGCGTTGGGGGGGCTTTCCGGCACAATACGCGCCCGATGGGCATCAAGTCAGACAAGTGGATCCGGCGCATGGCGGCCGAACACGGCATGATCGAGCCGTTCGAGCCGAACCAGATCAAGCGCAACGAGAAGGGGGCAGTCGTGTCCTACGGGACCTCGAGCTACGGCTACGATATCCGCTGTTCGGACGAATTCAAGATCTTCACGAACATTAACTCGACAATCGTCGACCCGAAACAGTTCGACGAGAAATCGTTCGTCGATTTCAAGGGCGAGGTCTGCATCATTCCGCCCAACTCGTTCGCGCTTGCCCGCACCGTGGAGTATTTCCGCATCCCGCGCGAGGTGCTTACGATTTGCCTCGGTAAATCTACTTATGCGCGTTGCGGCATCATCGTAAACGTGACGCCGCTGGAACCGGAGTGGGAGGGGCACGTGACACTCGAGTTCTCCAACACCACCCCATTGCCAGCGAAGATCTACGCCAACGAAGGCGTGGCGCAGGTTCTATTCATCGGTGGCGACGAGATCTGCGAGACTTCCTACAGGGATCGCGGTGGCAAGTATCAGGGTCAACGCGGTGTGACGCTCCCCAAGATCTAAGTGGGCGCTGGTCTGCTGAGGCGATCGCCCGGCTGTCTCGCTGGTTGTGGCGTATTGGGCCGGCAACTCGGCGGCGGCCAGAGAGCCTCACCGAGGCAGTGAAAAAAAAGAGGGCCGAGTCGGCCCCCTTTTCTTGTGGAGTGCGGACACCGCGAACGCATCAGATCTTGATGTAGGTCCAGCCGGCTTCCTGTCTTTTCATAATCTGACCAACACCGCCCGGTACGGTCTTCACTCCCTGATACAGGTCCTTCTCTGTAATCTTCGCCGCTCTCATAGTGGCGGCACAGGCGAGCAGAGAGACGCCATTGTTCATGGCTTCTTTCATGCGGCTGCCGACCGGAGATTCAAACTTCATCATATCGAGGCCGGGGCCGTTCACGACGACTTCGACTTCAATGTTCTCCTTGCCGACCGCCTTTTGCAGATTGGCGGCGTTGTTCAACGCCTGATTCCATTTGATCTGGTCGCTATCGGTCACGTGAAAAATGACGTGATGTTTCCTGCCCGCTTCCGCCGCCATCGCAGCCGGGCTAGAAGCGAACGCAACAATCAAGGCAATTACTGCGCTCTTGGCGAGAAATTTCAGCATGGTGCTCCTCTTCAAGTGTGTGTTGTCGGTTCACGCGCGTGTCGCCGGATTTCGGCGATGCGCGCGGTTAGGATGGGGGACTGCCAAGGGGTTTTGCAAGCCGGATATTTTTTCGGTATGCAGGCGTAGATCTGGAATAATTTATTGGTCTTTAGCGTCGCCTGGTTTGCAGGCCTCAACCCTGTGCTCGGCCGCCTCGCGGTAGGTTTCGACGACGGCCGGGTCGGTCCGGCACCGTTGCCCGTTCATGCGCGTGCCCCGACGGAGTTGCTACAGCGATCGCGAGCGCAACACCAAGCCATGCGGTCGTCCGCCGGCGCCGCGTGCGGAGGCGTGGGGGCTGATCAGCTTGGGAGCACACGCGCAAAAAACACCTTCAGATAGGCGGTTTCGGGAATCGCTGGGTGGACGGGGTGATCCGGACCCTGGTGACCTTCCTCAACGAGTGCCATGAAGCGATCGAGGTGGCGGCTGCTCTTCAGCAGGATGTCGCGCAGTTTCTCGCGCGCCATGTGGTAGGAGCAGGAGCAGGACACCAGCATGCCGTCCT
>LJVB01000031.1 GCA_001304215.1 Acidithiobacillales bacterium SM1_46
GTCAGTAGCCAAGCAATAATCGTGCTCGTGCCACCTTTAAAGGTAATTTATGGCCTATTCCACTGATGCTGCAGGGACTTCCAGCCGGAAAGCATAGGCCAGCGGATGGGCGGCGTGACTTGTATGCCTTTCCACGGGATTCGGAGGCGTTCCGGCCGTGCCCGAGCCGGAATCGCGCGCTGGGCGGAGACGGTGAGGTTTCCGCCGGTGCTATGCTTTTTGCGCCACCTGAAAGACCTTGGCCTGAATGAACCTGTTGCGCTCCGATCTGTTTCTGATTGCGCTGTACCTCGTGCCGCTTGTCGCGGTGATGATCTGGTACGTCCGTCGGCATCGCCGGCATGAGGCGAAGAACGTCGCCACCTGGCAGGGCGCCGTCGAATCCGGGCTGACTGAACCGGCATCCTTGCACCCCGTGATCGATCCGAAGCGCTGCCTCGGCTCGAAGGCTTGCGTCAGTGCCTGTCCCGAACAGGCCATCGGCATCATTGGGGGTAAGGCGCGCCTGGTGGACCCGGCCAAGTGTATTGGCCATGGTGCTTGCAAAGCGGCGTGTCCTCACGATGCCATCGCCCTCGTATTCGGTACCGCCAAGCGCGGCATGGACATCCCCCAGGTCGATGGGCATTTCGAGACCAACGTGCGCGGGATCTTCATCGCCGGCGAGCTCGGCGGGATGGGGCTGATCCGCAAGGCAGTTGAGCAGGGCAGACAGGCCATCGAGCGGATCGCCAAGCGCCGCGATGGTGCTTTCCCCTACGACGTCGTGATCGTGGGGGCGGGACCGGCGGGACTGGCTGCCTCGCTCGGTGCGCTGGAAAAGAAGCTGCGCTTTGTCACGGTCGAGCAGGAGGACGCATTTGGTGGCACCGTGTATCACTATCCACGCAACAAGATCGTCATGACGGCACCGGTGCAATTGCCCATCATCGGCAAGGTCAGGATGGGGGAAATCAGCAAGGAAAAGCTTCTCGAGTTCTGGCAGGGCGTTCTCAGCAAGACCGGGCTCAAGGTCAATTTCTCGGAGCGCATGGAGGCGATCCGGCCGGACGGCAAGGGTTTTGTCGTCCGGACTGCGAAACAGGAATACCGTACGCGCTGCGTGCTGCTCGCGATCGGACGTCGTGGCACCCCGCGCAAGCTCGATGTGCCCGGTGAAGAACAGTCGAAGGTGGTCTATCGCCTGATCGACCCCGAGCAATATCGCGGGCAACACGTGCTGGTAGTCGGCGGCGGCGACAGTGCGCTCGAGGCCGCGCTTGCAGTGGCAGAGGAGTCGGGCGCTAAGGTTACCGTCTCGTATCGCGGCGATGCCTTTGGACGCGTGAAGCAGAAGAACCGCGAGCGGCTGCAGGCCGCCGAGGCAGGAAAGCGCGTAGCGGTGCTGCTCAATTCAAACGTCAAGCGCATCGACGCCGATCGCGTGGTCGTCGATCAGCAGGGGAAGAACCTGACGCTGAAGAACGATGCCGTGATCGTCAGTGCCGGCGGCGTGCTGCCAACGCCGTTTCTCAAGGAAATCGGGATTCTGGTGGAAACCAAGCACGGGGAGGCCTGAAGGCCTCGGTGATCTTCCCACGGGCCGGGCGCGTCGTTCCGGCCACCCGTCTTA
Organism: Acidithiobacillales bacterium SM1_46; assembly: GCA_001304215.1. Classification (GTDB taxonomy): domain Bacteria; phylum Pseudomonadota; class Gammaproteobacteria; order Acidiferrobacterales; family Sulfurifustaceae; genus SM1-46. The sequence goes on from LJVB01000031.1 coordinate 1,613, forward strand.
ACTATCCTGCGCGAACCTTCGCCTCAGCGTTTCCGATCTTCGCGCGGTGCCAGGGAAACGCTTCCTATGCCGGAGCGGACGCCGTCGCCGAGCTTCGGTTGAGTCGGTGTTGGCTCTGGTTGGCTCGAAACTGGCTGGTGCCCCTGTCGTTCCAGGCCGGTCAGAAGTTCATAGACGCACGGCACAACGAAGAGCGTGAGCAGCGTGGAAACCAGTACGCCGCCGATCACAGCCATGGCCATCGGGGACCGCAGTTCGGCGCCGGGGCCGATGGCAAGCGCAAGTGGCAGCGCTGCTGCGATAGTCGCGAGCGAAGTCATGAGAATGGGTCGCAGTCGTATCGGGCAGGCCTCAAGCAGGGCGGCGCGAACCGAGGTTTCGCCACGTGCCCGCACCTGGTTGGTGAAGTCAACCAGCAGGATCGAGTTCTTTTTCACGATGCCCATCAGCAGGATCAGGCCAATGAAGCTGAAGATGTTGATGGAGTGCCCGAATGCGAGCAACGTGAGGAAGGCGCCGGACGCACTGAATGGCAGGGCCATGAGGACCGTGAACGGGTGCACGAAACTGTTGAACTGCGAAGCGAGCACCATGTAGGCGACGACTACGCCAAGGAACAGCACGAACCACAAGCTTGCAAAGGATTCCTGGAATGCCTGGGACCCGCCGACGAAGCGCACGCGGTTTTCGGGCGGCATGACCTCGCGGGCGATCGCCCGGGCCCGCTCCAGCGCCTCCTGCTGGGATTTGCCCGCCTTTACGTTCGCGAAGATCTTGATGGCACGCTCGCGATCATTGCGGTTGATCTGCGCCAGGCTCCGGGCCTCGCGAATCTGGACCAGCTCGGTCAGTTTGATCAGCTCGCCACGATTGTTGCGCACGTAGAGCTGGTTGAACTGGTCCTTGCGAGTCAGGTCCTCGTCGCGAAGGCGCACGCGCACGTCGTAGCGATGGCCACCGGAAGAATACTGCGCGGCCACCACACCACCGACCATCGCGCTGATGGTCTGGGAGATCGCCTGGATGCTGACCCCGCGCTCGGCAGCGCGCACCCGGTCGGGAATGACCTGGAGTTCGGGTTTGCCGAGCAGGTAGTCACTGTCCGTATCGGTAACAAGTCCGGTGGCATCAAGCTTTTCAATGATCTTATCGGAGTATTCGGAGAGCTTGTCCCAATCCCGCCCCTGAATAGCGAATTCGATCGGAAAGCCGCGTGAGGCGGTGAACCCGCGCTGCGAGAGATCCTGAACGGAGACGCGCAGCCCCAGTTTGCGCAGCGCCTTGCGCGTCACGTCCATGAGTTCCTGCTGGCTCAGCTCGTGACCGCGTTCAGGGTCGACGCCGCGGCTGCCCTTGGGCTTCATGCTCACAAACAGGTTGAACAGATTGGCCTGTCCGCCGGTGCCGAACCCGCCCACGGCCGAATAAGTGCGCCGGACTTCGGGTCGCGCGATGAGAAAGTTCTCGGCCTTGCGGGCCACCGAGTCGGTGTACTCCATTGAGGATTCAATCGGCGTCTGGGCGCGCACGATGAACATGCTCTGGTCCTGCACCGGCATGAATTCCTTATTCACGAAGTGAAACGCGGCGAAGGAGCCGGCAAAGAACATCATCGATCCGCCGATGGTGAGCCAAGGATGGCGCAGCGAGAGATTCAGTCCCTTGCTGTAGGTTCTGGCGAGGAACTGGAAGGTTGAATCGGCGACCCGCCCGACGCGCGTCGTACGGTTGCCGGCCTCGACGAACTGGGCCGAGCGCATCGAGGTGAGCGTCAACGCCTCGAGCAGCGACAGCATCACTGCCGCCGTCATGGTGATCCCGAACTGGAAGAAGAAGTAGCCGATCACGCCGCTCATGAACGCCACGGGCAGGAAGATTGCCACCACGGCGAGCGTTGCCGCGAGCGCGGCGAAGGTAATCTGGCGGGTGCCGTTCAATGCCGCTTCCACGCGACCCTGACCCATCTCGCGGTGGCGGACGATATTCTCGAGCACCATGATGGCATCATCCACCACGATGCCGATCGCGAGGCTCAAGCCGAGCAGCGTAAAGGTGTTGAGCGTAAAGCCGAAAAAGTAGAGCACCATGAAGGTGCCGATGATCGATGTTGGAATCGCGAGAATCACATTCAGCGTCGCGGTCCAGCTGCCGAGGAACAGCCAGCAGACCAGCGCGGTGACCATGGCCGACATTACCAGCGCGAACTCGAATTCGTTTACCGAATCCTCGATGAACTGGGTGGTATCGAAGTTGACATCGATGTTCATGCCCTCCGGCAGTCGCGTGGCGACCTCGGCCATGCGCTCCTTCACGGCGTGGGCGACCGCCACGGTGTTGGAGCCGCGCTGCTTGCGAATGCCGAGGCCAACGGCGCGTACGCCGTTGGCGCGTGAAATGCGCCGGATGTCGTCGAGGCCGTCCTCGATCTTCGCGACCTCCTTCAACATGATGCGCGAGTAAACCGGCTGGTTGCCACGCTGGTTGACGACGATGCGCTCGAATTCCTCGGTCGTCTTGGCTTCCCCGAGGGTGCGTACGTCAAACTCCGTAGGTCCGGTTGCGATCTGCCCGGCGGGAAGTTCCGAGTGCTCTGCGCGGATCGCGTTCAGGACGTCGGTAACCGCCAGCTCGTAGCGGTTGAGTGCGGTGGCCGAGACCCACACGCGCAGGTTCGGCTCGACGTAGCCACCGAAGGCGATCTCGCCCACGCCGCTCACCGAGGAAAAGCGATCCTTCAGGACGTCCTTGATGTAGCGCATCAGCTCGCGCGGGCTGTGCCGATCGCTCGTAAGGGACATCCACAGGATCGGTTGATCCTCGGGATTGGTCTTGCTGATGACCGGTGGTTCGATATCCGCTGGCAGGTAGCGTTGTGCGGCTGCGACCTTGGTCTGCACTTCGCGCAGGGCGTCGGCGATATTGCGTCCGAGCTCAAATTCGACCGTGATGGTCGCCGCGCCGTATTGTGACGTCGAGGAAACACTGCGCACGCCCTCGACGGTCATGACCGAATCCTCGATCAGGTCGACCACGTTCGTCTCGACGATCTCGGGGGCGGCACCAGTGTAGTTGACTTTGATGGTGACTACCGGGAAGTCGACATCGGGCAACTGGCTCACTCCCATGCGCGAGGCGGAGATGAGGCCGAAGATGACCAGTGCCGCCATGAGCATCCAGGCAAATACCGGCCGGCGGATGGCGATGTCGGGCAGGCTCATGGGGACGGTGTGGCGGCGCTTGTGATGCCCGCGCGCCGTGCGGAGGCAGCGAGCAGTCGCTGGTAGTCGGCCTTGGCGGTCAGCCGGGCGCGGTCGAGGGCGCGCTGGTTCGTCTGGAAGGCGGTAAGCGCCTGCAGCACGTCAAGATTGATCACGAGGCCAAGCCGATACTCCGCAGATTGTGCCTCGTAGCTCTTTTTGGCCGCGTCAGTGGAATTCTCGAGCGCCTCGAGCTGGGTAATATTCAAAACAACACTCTGATACAGCGCCCGGATCTCCTGCTCCGCCGCGCGCGTCACCTGGCTCATGGCGAGCTCGGCTTGGGTGCGCTGGGACGTTGCTTCGCGCACCTTGGACTGGACACTGCCGCCCGCATAGATCGGGATCGTCAGCGCCAGCTGCACGTCCCAGTTCGAGTCGCTCAGGTAGCCCGGGCGGTCGAAATAGTAGTTGCCGTTCAGGTCAAGCGAGGGCAGGTGCCCACCCCGCGCGACGGTGAGGTTCTCGTCGGCGGCCGTGATTCGCTGACGCGTGGCGCGGACATCAGGGCGTGAATCCACACCGGCGAGATAGTTCTCAATCGGATCGACCCCGGCCGGCAGCGTCTCCGAGTCACGCAACGGCGTGTCCGCGGCGAGCCCGCTCAGGAAGGCGAAGACCTCGCGCGCCACGCTGAGTTGCCCGCGCAGCTGCTCGATCTGGGCGCGAAGCGTGCTGATGGTGCTCTGCACGTTGAGGAGTTCGCTCACGCGTGAACGGCCGATGCGCACGCGTGCCTGGATTTCCTTCTCGCGCTCCTGGTTAAGCCGGATCTCCTCTCCAAGATTGAAGATATCCCGCTCGATGGCGAGAACATTGTAGTAATTCTGCACCACGTCCTTGAACAGCAATACCCGCGCGTTCTGGTAATCGTCGCTTTGCGCGCTGATCAGCGCCTCGGTCTGGCGCATCGCCGCGATCTCGCGGAAGCCGCGAAACAGCGGCTGGGTAGCGGTGACTTTTGCAAGTGGCTGGCGGCTCAGGTTGCTCGGTGTGGAGGGGGCGCCAGTGGGCAAGGGATCCTGCCAAAGATATGAGCCATAGCCGCTGATGGTCGGAAGCAATGCGGCGGTGGCCTGCTTGTAGCGCTCCTCGGCCTGGCGAATCAGCTCGGACTGGGTGGCGATGACTTCGCTGCGCCGCACCGCGGCAGCGAAGTAGTCGTCCAGCGTGAGCTCCTGCGCCGCGACGCCACGCCCGGCGGGGAAAGCTGTACAGATGAGCAGGCCGCAGGCCAATGCCTTCGGCAAAACCGATGAGCGCTTCACCACGTGACTCCATCCCGCGCTGCGGCACCGTACCCCGTGGTGTCCGCCGGCCGGGACCTGAAAATGGGCGGTAGCCGCGCACTATAGGGAGCTTGCCAGATGGCGGCAAGGCGGTCTCGGCATGGATGTCCCATTGCCTGAGTTTTCGCTCGATGCCGAAACATTCTGGCGAGAGCCTTGTCTCGGGCGGACTTGCCGAGCAAGATGGCCTTCCACCTTATACACAATACAATTTTACTGGAGCGCGTCTATGGCAGGAAAAGAACGAGGCTATTCCCGGGTTCTGGTCTGGCTGGCGAGTGGCCTGATGCTTGCCTCCGCCATGGTTGCGGTTGGCGCTGCGCAACAGACGGCGGTTTCCCTGGGTACAGCCACCAAGGGCGGCGGGTTCCAGCTCTACGGCGAGCACTTTGCGGCGGCGTTGCACGAGGCCGATCCCTCGCTTCACATCGAGGCACGCGCGACCCGCGGTAGCGCCGAGAATTTGCCGCTGCTGGAAAAGGGCGAGCTCGACATCGGCCTCGTCGAGGGAAATGCTGCACGCGTCGCCTTTGACGGCATCGGTCGGCCGCTGACGCGGTTGCGTATCATTGCCGCGATGTATCCCGGGCCCGGCATGTTCGTGGTCCGCCGCGACAGCCCATATCGAACCATTGCTGATCTCAGGGGCAAGCCGGTGGCATTTGGCACACGCGCATCGGGTCTGACCATGCTGGCGCGCGATGTGCTGGACGGTCTTGGCCTTTCACCGGATCGCGACTTTCAGGCTGTGTATCTCGACAAGGCCGGCGACGGCCCGAAGCTCGTAACGGAGGGCCAGGTCGCCGCGTTATGGGGAGGGGGGATTGGCTGGCCAGGTTTTACCAAGTTGGCCGCGGACAGCGTGGGCGCGCGCTTCATCGTGCCCGACGCCGATGAGATCGGTCGCATCCGCACTAAGCATCCATTTCTCCGGACGATGACTGTTCCTGCCGGAACCTACCGCGGTCAGGACACGCCGATCACGTCGGTTGGCTTGTGGTCATTCGTACTGGCGCGCGCGGATCTGCCCGATGACACGGCCTATCAACTCGCGCGCGCCCTGCACCGTGCAGAGCCCAGGCTTAGAGAACGCCTGGCGCAGGCGCGCTACACCACCGCTGCCAATACCGCCGCCGAGGCGCCGCGCCCCGAGCTGATCCATCCCGGGGTCGCACGCTATCTGCGTGAGACGGGTGCGCTGCGCTAGATCGTCCACGTGTTGTCACATTTGCGGCATTTCACCTTGAGCCAGACGCCATCGGTTTCAGGCGCGTCGTCCGGAGGTTGCTCCTCTTCAGGACCGCCGGCGACGACCGTGAAAATGGCATAGGTGCCGCAGCTGGGGCAGGTGGCGCGTGCCCCCAAGCGTTGCGCCAGCGAGAAAATTCTAGCGAAGTGTGACACGCCGAAAAGCGAGAGCGCGATGCCGAGCGCCCCGACGCCGACGCCAAGCAGCCCGTGGGCAGGGCCTGTGCGTGTCACCACCATTTCGATGCCAGCGAAGGCGAGTATCGTGCCGAGCAAGCAGGTGACAAGATGCGCGTAAGCTTCGATGAGAGTGCGCTCATACCAGCGGCGAAAGCCGAGCTTGCGGATGCGCGCGACGGTGTGCATGGCCGATTTCTCGCGGGTCGGGCAGCCCATTCTACGCAGCTGTGCAAGTCCGCGCGCTACAGACCATGATTGGAACGAATGACCCTAACCTCTGAGATTGCAAGCCTGCTGCTGCTCGCAGGAGTAGCCTGGTTCTGGCAGCAGGCGCTGCGCGGCAAGGAGATCGCGCGTTCCGCGGGAAAGCGCGCCTGTGATCAGGCCGGCGTGCAGTTTCTCGACGATACCGTCGAACTGACGCGTCTTCGCTGGCGCCGGGACGCGGCGGGCGGACTGCGCATCTATCGGCACTATCGGTTCGAATTCGCCGCCGACGGTAGCCACAGGTTTCGCGGCGAACTGGCGCTGCTCGGCACCAAGGTGCAATTCGTCGAACTGGAGCCCTATCGCCTGCATTAGCACAGTGCTTTGCTCGCTTGCGGCGCTTGGCCGATGGCGGAGAATAGGAGCGCGAGGCAGTACGCGGGACAGAAGACTCATGAGTGAGCAGGACGTAGGTACCCCGGCGTTGAAGCGCCTGTTCTTCGCGCTCTGGCCGGAGGTTGCGTTGCAGGAAGCGCTGCACCGTATTGCCGCGACAATGTTGGGCCCGGTCGACGGCCGTTGCACGCCGTCGCCAAACATCCATTTGACGCTGGCGTTTCTCGGTCCGGTTTCGGAGGAAGCACGGGGCTGCTACGAGACAGCGGCGAGCGGTGTGCGTGCGGAGCCGCTCACGCTCACGCTTGATGCGTTTGGTTGTTTCCGGCGCAGCGGAATCCTTTGGGTTGGGGCGGGGCATGCGCCGGCCAGCCTCTTGGCGCTGGTGCGGGGGTTAAGTGAGGCGCTGCGGAACTGTGGCTACGAGCCGGACCAGAGGCCGTTTCGCGCCCACCTGACGCTGGCGCGGCGGCTGCGTCGCTGCCCGCGGTTTCCGGAGCTGCTGCCCGTCGACTGGCCAGTGCGCGATTTCGTGCTGGTCGAATCGCACACGGGGCCGCGCGGCGCGGAATATGAAATTTTGCGCCGCTGGCCGCTCGCTTAGTACCTACCAGAATGCCAGAAGCTTGCCGTTCTCGACCTTCGCGTCGAAGTGCTTGAGCGGGCGGGTGCCCTTCGCCACGCACTGACCGGTTTTCACGTCAAACGCCCACTGATGTTTCGGGCAGGTGAGGCGAAAGCCCTCCAGCGCGAGATGCGGTATGTTCGTCACCTGGTGCGGGCAGCGCGAGTCGTATACCCGAAAGTCATTCTTCTCGCGGTAAACGAAAAGGCTGCGGCCATCGGCGCTGCAGTAGCTCACCTGACTCTCCGGGATCTCGTTCACGCTCTTCAGTTCATGCCAGCGCTTTTCGGCGCCAAGGTTCTCGGCGCGAAATTCCGGCAGATCCATGTCGAGCAGGATCTCGGTCGCCCAGACGATCTTGGTGAGGCCGAGTGCCGGAAACGCCTGCATGACGGCATCGAGGATCTCGTTCGGTGAGCAGCCAACATCGAGCGCGCGCACCAGATACTGGCGAAATCCGTTCTCGGTCTGCGTGGCGACCTTGGTGATCAAGGTAATGAGCGCGCGTGTCTTGGGGTCGAGACTTCTGCCCGACTCCTTCAGGAACTTGAGATAGGCCGTCATGGCCTCGGGGCGGGCCTTGACGAGGTAATTCAGTGCATCGCTCATTCGATTCGGTCTCCGTGGGGATAGGCCCGTGTGTGATGCGCCATTATCGCGTGCGGGACCAGCGCTGGCCAGATGGTGAGTCAGGCTCGCGCATCACGAAATCTCCACGCGACGCCAGGAAAAACAAAACGGGCGCGCCAGCGGCGCGCCCGTTTTGCATGCGCCAAAGCTGGATGAGGCTAGCGTTTCTTCTTGCCCGCCAGCATCTGGTCGATTACGGGCGTGAGGATAATCTCCATGGCGAATCCCATCTTGCCGCCCGGAACCACGATGTTGTTCGGGCGTGACATGAACGAGTCATTGATCATCCGCAGGTAGTACGGAAAGTCGACGCCGTGCGGATTGCGAAAGCGGATCACGACGAAGCTTTCATCCGGCGTCGGGATGTCGCGCGCGATGAAGGGGTTCGAGGTGTCCACGATCGGGACGCGCTGGAAGTTGATGTGCGAGCGCGAGAACTGCGGCGTAATATAGTGCACGTAATCGGGCATGCGCCGCAGGATGGTGTCCACCACCGCCTCGGTCGAATAGCCACGCTCCTTGGTGTCGCGGTGGATCTTCTGGATCCACTCCAGATTCACGTCCGGTACCACGCCGACCAGCAGGTCTACCCACTTGGCGGCGTCAACGCCGGTCTTGGCGTCGACAATGCCGCCATGCAGGCCTTCGTAGAACATGAGATCAGTGCCGGTAGGTACTTCTTCCCACGGCGTGAACTCGCCGGCCTTGAGGGAAGTGCCAAGCCGCTTGTTGTGCTCGGCGGCCTCTTCGTCGCTGTGCAGGTAGTAGCGCTTCTTGCCCCCACCTGTCTCACCATAGGTCTTGAAGCATTTCTCGATTTCGTCGAACAGGTTGGCCTCGGGACCAAAGTGGCTGAAGTGGCGATTGCCGGCAGCCTCTGCCTTCTTCATCGCCTCGCGCATTTCGACGCGGTTGAAGCGATGGTAGCTGTCGCCCTCGATAACTGCAGGCGTGATCTCCTCGCGCCGGAAGATGTGCTCAAAAGCGCGTTTGACCGTGGTCGTGCCCGCGCCGCTCGAGCCGGTGATGGCAATGACTGGGTGCTTGCTGGACATCCTCGGGTCCCCCTTATGCTTTAAGGAATTCTTTGATACTGCGAAAGCGGCGATTCTACAGCAGGCCGCGCGGGCGGCGCCACGCCGGAGGCCGCCAGCTGTAACGATTTTGCACTTCTTAGTGGAATAGGGCTTAGGCGCTTGCAGGAACTCAAGCAAAAGGCCCGGCACCCAACGGTACCGGGCCTTCAGCATTGCGTGACTGCTGAATTACAGGGCAATGCCGGGATTGTTCTCGGCGCCCTTCAGCTTCGGCGTATTGGCCTGCGTGATCTTCACGGTCTTCTTGGCGCGCAAGTACTCAGCCACGATATCCCAAATATCCTTCGCCAGTTCCGGCTGCGGTTGCACGCTCGCCCAGCCCGCGACCTTGTACTTCTTCCTGGCGTCGATCGGTTTACCCTTAAGCGTCATGTCGCTGATTCGCTTGCCCATCGGCGCACTAATATCAATGGCGTACTCCAGGCCGCCGACGCGCACCATGTCGCCGCCCTGCTGGTAGTAGGGGTCCGGATTGAAAAGGTTGTCGCCGACATCTTCCAGTATCGTCCTGATCTGCTCTCCGGTGAACTCGTTGAGTGTCGTCTTGCCGTAGGTAATCGCTGTCTGGTCGAGCACATGCTCCATTGTAATCGTGTCGCCCGGCAGCAGCGAGGTTCCCCAGCGGAAGCCCGGCGAGAAGGCGATATCCGCGCCTTGGATCTCCATTAGCGCGTCGCAAATCAGCTGGTCGAACGTGCCGTTGAAGTTGCCGCGGCGGTAGAGCAGCGACTCGGTGACCGCGAGCTTCTCCTCAAGCTTGTTCTTGAATGGCGCGCGAACCTTCTCGATGAACGCTGCCATTTCCTTGTCGGGCGCAATCAGGTTCGAGAACACCGGTAGCAGCTTGTAGCGGAAGTCCTGCACCTTGCCGCCGCGGACGTCGAGATCGAGTACCGAGAGGAACTTGGTGTTCGACCCGGAGTTGATGACGAGTGTCTTGCCAGACTTGTTGCTAATGACGGACGGCTGCGGCACGGCGTCGTGAGTGTGGCCGCCGAGAATGACATCGATGCCAGTGACGCGCGAGGCCAACTTGAGATCCACATCCATACCGTTGTGCGACAGCAGCACCACGACCTGGGCGCCTTCACCACGCGCCTTGTCGACCATTTTCTGTACGCTTTCTTCCTTGATGCCGAACGACCAGTCGGGGATCAGGTAACGGGGATTGGCGATTGTCGTGTACGGGAAGGCCTGGCCGATGATCGCCACGGGCACCTTGTTGATCTCGCGTATCACGTAGGGCTTGAAGATCGGTTCGTCCCAGACAGCGTCGTTCACGTTCTGCGCGAGAAACTCGATTTTTCCCTTGAGATCCTTTTCGATGATCTCCTTTACGCGCGCGGCGCCGTGCGTGAACTCCCAGTGCGCGGTCATGATGTCGACGCCGAGCAGCTTCGTGGCATCGACCATGTCCTGACCCTTGGTCCAGAGTGCGGTGCCCGAGCCTTGCCAGGTGTCACCGCTGTCGAGCAGCAGCGAGCGGTTGGGGCGCGAATTGCGCAAGGTCTTCACGAGGGTGGCCATGTGCGCGAAGCCACCGACCTTGCCGTACTTGCGCGCGGCCTCGTCGAAATTGAGGTAAGTAAAGGCGTGCGCCTCGAGGCTGTTCGGCGCGATATTAAAGTGCTTGAGCAGTGCTTCGCCCACGAGGTGCGGCGGTGTGCCGACCCGCTCCCCGACGCCAATATTGATGTTCGGTTCGCGGAAGTAGATCGGCAGCAGCTGCGCATGGCAGTCGGTGAAGTGAAGCAGCGACACATTGCCGAATACCGGCACCTCGTACGGGTTGCCGGATGCGCCACTCGCACTGGTGGCTTTCTTGTCGGCACAGGCGGGCAACATGCCCGCGGCGCTGGCGGCGGCCAGCATCTGAAGGAAATCGCGTCGCGAAAGGCTCATGTCATCTACTCCGGAAAATGGGGAAGAACGATTCGGGGTGAAATCTGCGCATGGCAGACCCGCAAGCCGCGCATTCTTGTCTGCTCTAGGACGGGGCGCAAGGCCGGTCTATTCCGCCTCAGAAAAAAAAACCCGGCCGGGGGACCGGCCGGGTTGTGTGCTGCGATCCGGCAACCTAGTTGCGCATCGCAGGCGCCGTCAACGGCAGCCCGCTGCTCAGATAGGTTTCGTACAACTGAATGTGGTTGTAGGCCTTGTCACCATGCTTGCCCGGCTTGTCGCGCACCTGTGAGTTGCAGGTCCGGTAGCGCTGGTGGATGGTCTCGAGACGAGCCCACCCCAGGCGCTGGGCAGGCCAGCCAACCGGATGGCCAAGGGCCGCCGACAACGGCTGGTTGCCGCCGAAGTTCTTGCCGGCGAGATCCATGTGGCAGTTGGCGCAGGCGAAATTAAGCTGCCCGCGGCGCTTCCACCACCGCTTCTTGCCGTCCTCGTAAGCCGCGACCGCGCCGGGCTTCGAGAGGTCGATCTTCACGCGCTCTCCCTTCGAGAGTTCGTAGAAGGCTGCCGTCAACTCAGCAAGCTGCACGCGCGACTTCGTGTCCTTGTTAAGATCGGCGCTCAGGAACTTGTCCGTCGCACCGTTCTTCTTGGCGCAATCCATCAGGTCCATCTCAGCCGTACGCACTTCCTGCTTGCCATCATCCCAGTACGGATAGTTCTGGGCGATTTTCTTGCCACCGTTCTTGAAGCAGCTGGCGTAGGTCTTGCCGTTCGGGAAGGGCTTCGCCCAAATCTTGCGACCGTCGGCGAGACCCAGTTCATACGGCGGGAACTCATTGAACGCGTCCCACTGCTCCCGGTAAATTTCCATGCCCGGCAACGGGTAAAAGCCATTCGCATAGTCGTCGAACTTCACAGTCGGAAACTTCTTCTGGAAGTACGCGCGGAATGCTTTGAGGTCCGACGCCGGATCGGCCTGCGCGGCCGCCATGACGCCTACCCCCACGCCCAGCGCGGTCAGTAGTATGGCAATCTTCTTCATTCTCTATTTCCTCCTCGCGGTTGAATGCGCCGCGCCGGGAGGAGCCCGGCGCAGCCCTGGGCAACTTACTTGATGATCGCTTCGGCGCTACCGCTCTCGCCCATGTTGTCGTTCCAGGTGACGGTGACCTTGTCACCGGCCTTGGCACCCTTCAGGCGCACGCCCACCAAAGGATCCTTCGAAATTGCGGGTCCGAGGTCAGTGACCGCGACCTGCTTGCCATTCAAGGCGAAGGTCATCTTCTGGATGTAGTGTGCCGGTATCTTCTTCTTGGTGTTGCGGTCGACACGCTGGCCGGTTTCCATCGGGTGCGTTACGCGAACGCGAACCTCGGCGGCGCCGTCTTTCATCTGCGCGCGAATCTGTGTTTGTCTAGCCATGATTACTTCCTCATCCTCGAATCGTTTCGTGTTGAGTGATTAGCCGCCACAACCGCCGGCAGTGACCTTGATGGTCGCCTTGGCGCTGTAGAGCTTGCCGCCCGACTTGACCACGAAGTGCACGTCCGAGGTCTGGGCCATCTTGATGAATGTGGAGTAGTACGGATCGGCGCCACTCATGGTGATGGCGGTAACGAGCGGCTGGTTGTTCTTCTCGACGAGCACCGCGATCGAGTCGACATTCGGAAGATCCGCGCTGACGGTCACAGGCACCACGCCGCCATTCTCGGCGACCGGCGGCGCCTTGACCTTAATCGCGCCCGAGGCGGTAACCTGCGAGGACCCATAGAGGGCCTTCAGGGCATCATCAACGGTCTTGGCTTCGTACGCGGCCTTCGGCCACTCGGCGGCCTCGACGCGCGGGGCGCGCACAAGGCCCGCTGCGCCAGCGAGACCGGCCACGGAAAGTGCCACAGTGCCCTTTAGGAAAGTTCTGCGGGGGGTATGCATGACAGATGTATCCTCCACTAGCTATTTAGATAATGTTGACGAACCAGGGATCACAGCGTGAGCAGGAATTCGACCACCTGGTCGATTTCATCGTTGCTCAGCATGGCGTGGGGCCCGAACGGCGGCATCACGGTATTCGGGTTGGCCTTGCGGGCATCGTAGATCTGGTCACGCAGGCGCTTCTTGCCATCCTCGCCGGCAAAGCGCGCGGCGACGTTCTCGAGCCGGGTCGCGACGTCACCGGCCTGTGCTGCGCCAGCAATTTGGTGACAGTTGATGCAAACGCCCTTGCGACGGTCGGCGACGATGCAGCCGCCCTTGGTGACCGCATCCTTCGGCGGGTTTTCCTTGTCTTTGCACACCTTGCTGCCGGGAACTGCACCGCCAGCGGCCTGCGCGGCTGGGGTGAGCGCCAGCGAACTCAGCAGCACGATCGCGCAGGTTCCGAATAGGGTAATAGGGGACTTACGCATTGCTCCTCCTGGTTTGTTATTTACCTGAAAAGGGTCATTTGACGTGCGTGGAACCGCTACAGGGGGTGATCATCTTCTTCTGCGGGCTGCCCGTGTCGCTGGCCCGCGATGCCAACCTTATGTAATCGAGGTCTTGGTTCTGACTGAACTAAGCCGCACACCAATGTACCGGATAATACATATCTGAGCCGTGGGGACAAGCCCATGCGCTATTGACGTATAAGGTTTGATCGTGGACAGAGTATTAGCGTTTGTTAATACACACTGTCGGCACGACAAAAATTGAAAGAATTATTTCCCCTGCATCAGCGCAAACTCGTCGCGAATCGCGCGCGAGCGCGCCTCGATACTGGATTGCACATAGAAATCATCGCCGGCGAATTTGCTGGCAAGTTTTAGTTGCTCGATTGCGGCAGGCAGATTGCCAACCAGGTACTGGTATTCGGCCTGGGCCTGGTGCGCCTCGACGCGATGGCCGCTGTCACCGGCTGCCGATGCCATCATCTTCTGCAGTGCCGGGTCGTTCGCTCGCTGTCGCAGCACGGGCTTCAGCACATCGTAGGCCTTGGTCGCGTTGCCGGTGCGAAGCAGGGCGCCGGCATACTGCCGGGTCACTGGAACTGAATCAGGCATCCTGCGATGCGTGTCGGCATAGAGCGAAAGTGCCTTCGCGTAATTTCCCGCCGCCATTTCGATTTCGGCTTGCGCCATGCGGTAGTACGGCAGCTGCGGATCACGCGCAATGAGCTTTGCCATTTCCGCCCGAGCGCCGTTCAAATCCTTCGCGCGCAGTAGCGCCAGTGCGTAGCCGTAGTGCTCGGCGTCAGCGTCCTGATAGCGGCGATTTTCGATGTTGTCGCGAAAGCCCGCCACAATCTCGTTGGGGTTGCCCGGCGCGATTGCGCGGATCTTTGCCCGCGCGCGCTGGAACTCGCGGCTGTTGGCGACCGGTTTCGGCGGGTATTGCTCGGCACGGTTGCGCGAGTCGGCGATACGGTTGGTGGTGACCGGGTGCGTGCGCAGGTATTCCGGCAGGCTCGATTCGTTATAGCGGTTGGCGCTCTGCAGCTTCTCAAAGAACGTCGGCATGGCGCGCGGATCGAAGCCGGTGCGGGCGAGAATCTGCATACCGATGCGATCGGCTTCCTCCTCGAACGAGCGCGTGAAGTTGATACCCCGTTGTTGCATCGTCGCGGTGGTCAGCGCAATCCCAGCCTCGCCGACCTGACCATGGGCGGCGGAGGCAAGCAGGATGGAGGCAAGCAGCGCCGCCATGGCCGGAAGCGTGGTGCGCTTTTCCTCGGCGATCATGCGCGGAATGTGGCGCTGCGTGACGTGTGCGGTTTCGTGCGCCAGCACCGAGGCAAGCTCCGATTCGCTTTCCGAATTCAGGATGAGACCGGTATGGACGCCGACGAAGCCTCCCGGCACGGCAAATGCGTTGATTGTCGGATCGTCGATAACGAAGAAGTAGAAGTCCTTGTAGCTGCCCTCACTGTTCGCCACCAGCCGCTGCCCGAGATTCTGGACGTACTCCTGCAGCTCGGGATCATCGACGATGTGGAGCTGACGGCGCGCCTCGCGCATGAACTGCTCGCCAAGCTTGCGCTCGGCCGCCGGCGGTATCACCGCGAGCGATTCATCGCCGAGGTCGGGCAGGCTGATCTGCTCGCCTGGCGCGGCCACGCCTAGCACGCTGTAGGCGAGAAGGGCGAGGCTCAGCAAGAGTGGGGGGAGACGATAGGGCATGACAGACTGCCGACTACTCCACTGTATGGCAGGCGAAACAGTATATTGGTTCCGGGGCTGTGCCTTGCTTCCGGCGCGCCTGCACATGGGTCCGGGGCAAGTGCGGCGGCCCTGACGACAGCTGCGCGAGGCACCAGATTTGGAGACGATTTATCCCCACGCCAGCGTCAACTAGCTGGAAATGACACTTTCAATTCAGGAGGATAGCGCTCATGACGCGCCATCCTTATCATGTCGCTATCTGAATTGTGAACTTAATAATATACTAATTTGCCACAGATGACGTTATGGCATTCGGCGCCGGTATGCGGTCTGCGTCCATGCGGACGGCCCTATCGGCACTGTGATGCATTCTGTAAATTTCAATCCGCTGATCAACTCTGGAGATTTCGAAGATGGCTGACAAAGAACTCGATGCCCGCGGCCTCAATTGCCCGCTGCCGATCCTGCGCGCCAAGAAGACGCTCAATGAAATGACCGC
>LJVB01000167.1 GCA_001304215.1 Acidithiobacillales bacterium SM1_46
CCAGTCGTTACCATTGACGGCCCCAGTGGTTCGGGGAAGGGGACCGTTTCCCAGGTCATCGCCGATCGTCTTGGCTGGCATTTCCTGGACAGCGGGGCGCTCTACCGGCTGATCGGGTTGGCAGCCTATCGCGCCGGGGCATCCCTCTCGGATGCCCCGGCGCTGTGCATAATTGCGCGCAACATGAAGATCTCGTTTGTGGCCCGCCCGGGCGACGTGCCGGCTGTGCTGTTGGATGGCGTGGAAGTGGGCGAGGAGCTGCGGAGCGAAGTGAGCGGCGAACGGGCATCGCTGGTTGCGATTATTCCGGATGTTCGTGCGGCATTGCTGCAGAAACAGCGGGATTTTCGCCAGTTCCCGGGTCTGGTTGCCGATGGCCGGGACATGGGCACCACGGTATTCCCGGACGCGCTGCTCAAAGTGTTCCTGACGGCGAGCCCCGAGGTGCGGGCGGAACGCCGCTATAAGCAGTTGAAGGAAAAGGGGTTCGATGCTAACCTTTCGCGGCTTTTGGGTGAGATCCGGGAGCGGGACCAGCGCGATGCTGCGCGGACCGTATCGCCGCTGAAACCCGCTGCAGATGCCATTGTTCTGGACAGCTCCGACCTCGCCATCGTTGAGGTGGTAGAACGGATCCTCGAACTGCTGGCGGAGCGGCGTGCGTCGGTGGTTTAAGGCCGCTTGTTCCGTCCGGTACTCGTACGATTAACCACTAACCATTCCCTGGCCTGCATCCTTCATTGTGATGACAACCTCGCTCGCGTTGGCGGGTGCTGAGGAAAAGATACTCAATTCTATGACCGAAAGTTTTGCCCAGCTGTTCGAAGAAAGCCTCAAGTCCCAGACCCGCCTGCGTCCTGGCGAACTCACCACCGGAGAAGTCGTGTATGTCGACGATGACGTAGTCATCGTCAATGCCGGCCTGAAGTCGGAGGGGATCATTCCCGCCGTGCAGTTCCGGGACGCCAAGGGCGATTTGACCGTTAGTGTCGGTGATCGCGTCGAAGTGGTTGTCGAGGATCTTGCCGATGGTATGGGCGAGACGCGTCTCTCGCGCGAGAAGGCACAGCGCGCCAAGGCGTGGGACGATCTGGAGAAGGCTTTCGAAGTGCAGTCGATCGTGACTGGCATGATGACCGGCAAGGTCAAGGGCGGTTTCACCATCGACGTGAACGGCGTGCGCGCCTTCCTGCCGAGTTCGTTGGTGGATGTGCGCCCGGTGCGCGATCCGTCCTATCTCGAAGGCAAGGAACTCGAATTCAAGGTCATCAAGATCGACAAGAAGCGCGCCAATGTCGTGGTGTCGCGACGCGCGGTCGTGGAAAAGGAGATGTCGGCAGAGCGCGAGGCGTTCCTGTCGGGTCTGGAAGAAGGCCAGGTCGTGAAGGGCGTGGTCAAGAATCTCACCGACTACGGCGCGTTCGTGGACCTCGGCGGCATCGATGGTCTGCTGCACATCACCGATCTTGCGTGGAAACGAGTCAAGCATCCGTCCGAAGTGCTCAAGGTCGGCGACGAGATCGAGGCCAAGGTGCTCAAGTACGACCGCGAACGCAACCGCGTCTCGCTCGGTCTGAAGCAGCTGGGCGACGACCCGTGGGTCGACATCCAGCGTCGTTACCCGGAGGGCACGCGCCTGTTCGGAAAGATTACCAACATCACCGACTACGGTGCGTTCGTCGAGGTCGAGCCGGGCGTTGAGGGCCTGGTGCACGTTTCGGAGATGGACTGGACCAACAAGAACATTCATCCAACCAAGGTCGTGCAGCTCGGTGACGAAATCGAGGTCATGATCCTCGATATCGACATGGAACGCCGGCGCATCTCGCTCGGCATGAAGCAGTGCAAGCCGAATCCATGGGAGGAGTTCTCCGCCAACCACCAGAAGGGCGAGAAGATTCAGGGCAAGATCAAGTCGATCACCGACTTCGGCGTGTTCGTGGGTCTCGACGGGGGTATCGACGGACTCATCCACCTGTCGGACCTTTCGTGGTCGCGCCCGGGCGAGGAAGCCGTGCATGACTTCAAGAAGGGCGATGAGCTCGAGGCGGTCATTCTGGCCATCGACCCGGAGCGCGAACGCATCTCGCTCGGTATCAAGCAGCTCGAGGGCGATCCGTTCTCTGTTTACGTCGCGCAGTTTGGCAAGGGCGCAGTCGTGAAGGGCAGTGTCGTGAGCGTCGAAGCCAAGGGTGCGGTTGTGAAGCTCGCGGATGACGTAGAAGGCTACCTGCGCGCCTCGGAACTATCGCGCGACCGCATCGAAGATGCGCGTTCGCTGCTCAAGGACGGTGACGAAATTGAGGCCAAGATCACAGCGATTGATCGCAAGAACCGCAAACTCTCGCTCTCGGTGAAGGCCAAGGATCTCGAGGAGGAGACGGAGGCCGTGCAGCAGTACTCCCGCCCGGCTGGCACCGGCACTTCGACCCTGGGCGAGAAGCTTAAGGAGAAGCTGGGCGGCCAGGAAGGCTCGGAAAATACTTGATTTTGCTGGGTAGTTTTCCTATAGGTTAAGGGGAATGACCAAGTCAGAGCTCATTGCCGCGCTTTCCGCCAGACAGCCGCAACTGCAGCCGCGAGACGTCGAGCTGGCGGTCAAGGAGCTGCTGGAGCAGATGTCTGCAGCGCTGGCGGCGGGTGATCGCATCGAGGTGCGTGGGTTCGGAAGCTTCTCGCTGCACTATCGTCCGCCCCGGGTTGGCCGTAATCCCAAGACCGGCGAGGCCGTGCAGGTGCCTGACAAGTTTGTTCCGCACTTCAAGCCTGGCAAGGAACTGCGCGAGCGCGTTAACAACGGCAGCGAGTGATTCTGCGCCCACGGCGGCAGACATAGCGGGGCGGCATGGGTACACTTTCCCTGCCGCCCTTTTTTTGTGGCGCCGCCTGCTAAGCGCCGGCCGAACCACGGAGTGATCACGCCATGAAGCGCCTGTTTTATATCGTCATCATATTGGCAACGATCGCGGTCGGGATGACTTTCGCCTACCGCAATAGCCAGATGGTGGAGGTTGCCTACTATTTTGGGCTCAAGTGGAGCGGACCGCTCTCCATCGCGCTGTTGGTGACCTTCGCCGCGGGTGTCGCGGCTGGTTACCTCGCCAGCCTGAAGATGGTGGTACGGATGCAACGCGACCTCGTTCGCGCACGCAAGGAGGTCCGCCAGATCGAGCAGGAAGTGCAGAATCTCAGGGCGCTGCCCATCAAAGATGTCCTTTAGTGCACATGACCTGCTCTGGTTGCTCCTGCCGCTGGCTGCCTTTTCGGGGTGGGCGGTGGCGCGTGTTGAGCAGCGACGCCAATCAAAGAAGTCGCTCGATCTTCCGGCAGCGTACTTTCGGGGGCTGAATTTCCTCCTCAATGAGCAACCAGATAAGGCCATCGAGGTCTTTGTGCAGGTGCTCGAGGTCAATTCCGATACTGTCGAAACCCACCTTGCGCTCGGCAATCTGTTTCGCCGCCGGGGGGAGGTCGAGCGCGCCATCCGCATTCACCAGAATCTGATAGCCCGCCCAAGTCTCGACAAGGAACAGCGCACCCAGGCGCTGCTAGAGCTCGGTCAGGACTATCTCAAGGCCGGTCTGTTTGATCGCGCCGAGAATCTGTTTCTCGAGCTTGCCGAACTGCGGCTTCATGCCGAACCCGCGTTGATGCAGTTGCGTTACATCTATCAGCAGGAGAAGGACTGGGAGAAGGCGATTGGTGCGACGCGCCGGCTTGCCCGGCTTTCCGGAAAGAATTTCGATTCGGTGATCGCGCAGTATCAATGCGAACTGGCGGAGTCGGCGCTGGCCCGGGGCGGACGCGGCGCGGCGCGCGAAGCGCTGAAGGCCGCGCTGACGAGCGACCCGCAATGTGTGCGGGCAAGCATCCTGCTTGGTGATCTTGAGGCGCTGGAGGGGCGTCACCGCGAGGCGATTGCGGCATGGCGACGAATCGAGGAACAGGATCCGCACTATCTGGGTGAAGTGGCAGATCGATTGGCAAGCAGCTTTCGTGCACTGGGCGATGAAAATGGTCTGTATGCCTATTTCCACGAGGCGCTGACACGACATGGTGGTACCGGAATAGCGCTGACCTTTGCGCAAATCGTGCGCGAGCGGGAGGGCACCGAGGCCGCGGAAAAATTCGTGGTTGACTGGTTGCGCCGCAACCCCAATGTCCACGGACTGCATCGGTTGATCGAGTTCAATCTCGAGCAAGCATCGGGGACGGCGCGCGAGGACCTGAATCTGCTGCAGGGTATCATCGAAGGGTTGCGTGAGCAGGCGCTTGGCTACAGCTGTGTGAAGTGTGGCTTTCGCGGAAAGACCCTGCATTGGCAATGCCCGAGTTGCAACCGCTGGAATACGATCAAGCCGGTGGCGGAGGAGCCATGAGCGCAGCCCGATCTAGCCGCGCCGAGGGACCGCGCGTGATTGTCGCGCTCGACTACGCCGAAGCGGAAGCGGCGCGGGCGCTCGTCGGGCGACTGGCGCCGAGCCAGTGTCGACTTAAGGTGGGTCTCGAGCTTTTTACCGCTTCCGGTCCGGCGCTAGTCGCCGAACTGGCGGACATGGGCTTCGACGTCTTTCTGGACCTCAAATTTCACGATATTCCCAATACCGTGGCGCGTGCGTGCGAGCGGGCCGCGCGGCTCGGGGTATGGATGATGAACGTGCACGCACTGGGCGGTCCGGCGATGCTGCGCGCGGCGCGCGATGTAGTCGAGCGCTCCGCCCACCGTCCGCTGCTGGTGGGCGTAACTTTGCTAACAAGTCATTCCCGGCATGAGCTTGGTCAGTTGGGGCTGACGGACGACGTCGATGCGGAAGTGGAGCGGCTCGCGGCGCTCGCGCATGAGGCGGGACTCGACGGTGTCGTGTGCTCGGCTCAAGAGGCGCCGCGATTGCGCACAACATTCGGAACAGGCTTCTGCCTGGTAACCCCGGGGATCCGGCCTTCCGGCGTGGCGGCTCAGGACCAAAGCCGTGTCATGACACCGCACGCAGCCATTCAAAACGGCTCTGATTTCCTTGTGGTCGGACGGCCGGTCACACAGGCGGCCGACCCGGCCGCTGCCCTCATGGCAATTAATGCGGAGATTCGGGCGTAGTGGGTTGAATCGACACGCATCCGCAATGTACAGATAATTTACCAGTCCATATGATCCTCACACCATGATTCCCGCATTGCTCGAGAAGATCCGGGGCG
>LJVB01000032.1 GCA_001304215.1 Acidithiobacillales bacterium SM1_46
AGTCTTACCTTCTCCTGCGACGGCTCGCACTATATGCGTTACGACGAGTTCCTGGGCAAGGGCAAATCGTTCTGGTTCGGCGCCGCGGCCTGACTGCGCCGCTCGCCACTTTGTTATCGCCGTGTAGAATGCTTACGCCCGTCGCCACGTGACAGGTTGTTCAGGGCATGGTGCAGGCGCGATTCGTGGACGGGTGCCCGAAACGGAGCGCTCGCGGGAGGGTGATTTGAGTACAACGACGCAAGGCGCGACGGACGTCTCGGCCGACAAAACGGCATTTGTGATTCTCGCCGCAATCAGCTTTGTGATTCTCGCCGCAATCAGCTTCTGCCATCTGTTGAATGACATGATGCAGTCGCTGCTGCCGGCGATCTACCCGATCCTGAAGAGCAACTACAACCTCGATTTCGGCCAGATCGGGGTGATTACGTTCACCTGGCAGATTACCGCCTCGCTACTGCAGCCGATAATTGGCTCCGTGATTGATCGTCGCCCCAAGCCATACTCTCTTGCGGTCGGCATGGGCTTCACACTGATGGGCCTCGTGCTGCTGTCAGTGGCGGGAAATTTCGGTGTGCTGTTGCTGGCTGCTGCGCTGGTTGGCACTGGTTCAGCGGTGTTTCACCCCGAATCCTCGCGCGTGGCGCGCATGGCCTCCGGCGGACGGCACGGGCTCGCGCAGTCGGTGTTTCAGGTGGGCGGTAATGCGGGATCGGCCATCGGCCCGCTGCTCGCGGCGTTCATCGTGTTGCGTTACGGGCAGACGAGCGTGGCGTGGTTTGCGCTGGCGGCGCTGCTTGGCATCTTCCTGCTTACCCACGTCGGGCACTGGTACAAGCTGCACGGTCTGGCGCGCATCAAGGCGAGGGCGTCGAGGGCACCGGGGGAGGTGGAGTTACCGCGCGGGCGGGTCGCGGTCACGATCGTGGTGCTGATCGCGCTCATTTTCTCCAAGTTCTTCTATATGGCGAGCATGACCAGCTACTACACCTTTTACCTTATTCATGGTTTCGGGGTGTCGGTACACACCGCGCAGATACACCTGTTCGTGTTTCTTGCGGCGGTGGCGGTGGGCACCGTGGCCGGCGGACCAATCGGGGATCGCTTCGGGCGCAAAGCGGTCATCTGGGCATCCATCCTTGGCGTGTTGCCGTTCACGCTCGCGCTACCCTATGCCAACCTGTTTTGGACCGGGGTGCTGAGCGTGCCAATCGGGATCATCCTTGCCTCGGCATTCCCGGCGATCGTGGTGTATGCGCAGGAGCTCCTGCCGAAGCGTGTGGGCGCAGTGGCCGGCCTGTTCTTCGGGCTGGCCTTTGGCCTCGGCGGCATCGGTGCTGCCGTGCTGGGTGAACTGGCGGATGCAACCAGCATCGACTTTGTGTTCCATATTTGTGCGTTCCTGCCGGCGATCGGCCTGTTGGCCGCGTTTTTGCCGCATCTTGAGACCGAGAGCCGTCGCCGGCGTGCGCAGGCAGTGGCAGTGGATATGCTCGGCAGTGCCGATGTGCCGCCAGTGCCGGCGCCGAAGTAGCGATCGACACTGCACTGGTGCAATTTGCGGACTGGGCAGCTGGCCGGGCGCCGTCAGACCGCAGGAGTTCCGGCCCCATCCGTCCAATCGATCAAGAGACTGGCGTGCTGCGGGGCCGGGGTCAGCGCCATGCGTACGAGTCTTGACGTTGTGCCGGCCGTGCTGGCACCGGTTGGAGGATGTGCCGCCGCTGCGTTGGGCGAAATTGGGTGCCCCAAGGACTGCAAGCGCTTCCGGCCCGATGGGAGTCGCCCGCAGCGCACAAACCAATCGCCGTGCGGCGCAACGGGGGAGTGGGCATGATCTTTGCCTGTTCCCGACCCGCCGACCCAGGGAGCAAGACGACCGGGCCGAACAGGCGAAAAATAGTAGCTATTGAATCCGGTTCGTGTATAGTTTCGCCATTGCAGTGCATTCCTCGTGGTCATTAACGGAAGTTCCCCTCCTGTTGTTTTGGAAGCTACTCCCGCAATTTGCTTTCAGGAACGAGCTGCAATTTATCGCAACTTAACAGATAGAGGTGTTTTTCGAATGGCTACTGGTACAGTCAAGTGGTTCAACGACGCGAAGGGCTTTGGCTTCATCACCCCGAGCGACGGCGGCAAGGATGTGTTCGTGCATCACAGCGCGATCGTCGGAACGGGCTTCAAGTCCCTGGCCGAAGGTCAGAAGGTGACGTTTAACATCGAGCAGGGTCCGAAGGGCCCGTCGGCAGCGAACGTTCAGCCGGCCTAAGGTTCAGACACTGCGTTAGCAGATTTGAACAGAAGACCCCGCCACCGCGCGGGGTCTTTTTTTTGCACTTCGCATTTGGCCGGCGAGAAACGCCGGTACCGGGGTGCAGGCCTAGCCAGTGGCGGGCTTGCTGGCAGCGGGCTTACGGCCGCGCGGCGACCAAGTGGACTGGCCGGTAATGCTGCGGGTGTTGAGCTGCTCGGCGTATTGGGTGGCGTAGTCCGTGACTTCTTTCACCGAACCGCATCGCAGCCCGGTGATTGTCGCGCGGCCATTATCGAGCACGTAGCGATACCAGCGGCCGGTGCCGCCGTCCGGTGGATCGGTCTTTTCAACACGAGCCAGCGCATATCGACGCGGGCGCACGAAATCACTTGCAACGGTCTTAGGCATTAGCGTCTTCCCCCGGCGCGCTTGTCACGCGGGCGTTCCTCGTTAACCTTGATCTGCCGGCCATTGAGCTCGGCGCCATTCAGCGCGGCAATCGCGGCACGCGCTTCGTGACCTTCCATCTCGACGAAACCAAATCCCCTGCACCGGCCCGTGAAAACGTCGGATGCCAGCTTGATGGAGCGCACCGTGCCGTGCTGGGCGAACAGGTCGCGCACTTCTGCCTCGCGCGTTTCGGGCGCGAGATTGCCAACGTACATCTTTCGCATGATTGGCCTCAGTAATACGGTTGGGCGGCGTCATCACGCCGGCGTTAAACGGGGGAGCTCGGAGGCTCCGCAGCAAGTCAGCCGCGACTGCTGGCGTCAGGCGCCGACCGGGGTTGCTGCTCGCGGAGGAGGCGCCCACAGGCTCGATGCCGGAACGTGTGCGCCGCGGCAGATATCAAGGGCGCACCTTACCACAAACCTGGCCCTACCCGGCGATTTGGGCCGTAAATGCTGCCCAAAAAGCGCCCACTGGCGGCGGTTTTGGGAGATTCAGCCCCCAAGCCCCGTGCCGAATCCGGGTCCTGTGTGCAACTGTGTCGACAGGGCAACTGCCCCACCGTGCTTCGCGACTCAGGCTTGCGGTGGATTGCCCCACTGGTGCCCGCACTGGCCGCACTGCCAGCCCCACCTTGGCTCCGACATCCAGCCAAGCTCAAAGTTCGGTTCCATCGGGCCAAGTTCGAGCAACAGCTCGTAGTCGACAAGGCCGTAAATCAGACGCTTGCTGCGCGCGGCGCCGCAACGCGGGCAAGAAGGACCCGGTTGCGCGGGAGTGTATTTGGGTTCGCTCACCGGGTTCTCCAGTTCGCTCGATCAGATTATATGGTGGGCGCCGGGCGCACGCCCATCAGGTTGCTAGGCCTGATAGGCAGAACCGGTCGGCGCGTGTGTACTTATAATGGTTCCGCGTTGCAAAAAGGGCACGAGAGAGGAGACCGCATGAGCAATACAGGTTGGCACAGGCTGGGTCGAGTGGAGCAATTTCAGCAGGCAGCAGTGACAGAGGTTGTGGCTGACGGATTGCCACTTGTCATTACCTGGCAGGACGGAGAGCTTGGCGCGATCTCAGGTGTTTGCAACCACGCGGGCGGGCCGCTCGGACAGGGACATCTTGATGGCGAATACGTGGTTTGTCCGTGGCACCACTGGAAATTTCATTGCCGAACAGGTCTCGGTGAACCGGGGTACGAAGATGATGCGGTGCCGAGCCATGCAGTGCGCGTTGAGGCGGGCGACCTTTACGTCGACCTGGCGCCACGTACGCCACGGCGCAAGAAACCCCATCCGCCACATCCGCTCACGCGGCCCATTCGCCGCGAGGAGGGTCCGATCCGCGTCGCGGGTATTTCGACCACACATATGGACCGCGATCACCCACGTTATTCGGGCTCGGAAGGACTGCTTGACGTCGCACTGCAGCACGCCGGCACGGCGCTCGAGTGCGAAACAAAGCTGTTGCGACTCGATGACCTGCAAATCCGCAACTGCGAGGGCTACTACTCAAAGAGCGCACGGGCCTGCACCTGGCCTTGTTCCATCACGCAGATGGATTCCGAGGACGAGATGGAGAAGGTTTATGAAATGCTGGTGCACTGGGCGGATGTGGTGCTCGTCGCCACCCCGATTCGCTGGGGCGCATCGAGCGCTCTCTACTACCGCATGGCCGAGCGGCTCAACTGCGTGCAGAACCAGATCACCATCAAGGACAACGTGCTGATTCGAAATAAGGTGGCGGGATTCATCATCGTCGGCGGCCAGGACAACGTTCAGGACGTGGCGGGTCACCTGCTCGGGTTCTTCTCCGAACTGGGTTTCATGTTCCCGCAGTTTCCCTATATCGCCCACTCGCGCGGCTGGTCGGCCGAGGACATGGAGCGCAACGTCGAGCACATGAAGCACAGCGAGGAACTGCGCCGCGGCGCGCGCGAGCTGGTGCGTCGGCAAGTGGCCCTTGCCCGCGTGCTGCTCGGACATCAGGCGGCAGAGGAGCGGACAGAGCGGGGCGGACGCAAGGCGCATCGCCTGGACATCGAGCGCGCGCGATAGGACAAACCTGGCTCTCCGGTGAAACATGGTCAAGCGGACTGCATCCTCTGTCGATACCAACAAGGACGTCATCCTTGCCGCGTTGCGCATGTTATTGCCGAGAGAGGGGACGGTGCTTGAGGTCGGCAGCGGAACCGGTCAGCACGCCGCCTACTTTGCGAAGCACCTGCCGCACTTGAGCTGGCAACCGACGGATCTCGAGGAGAACCTGCCGAGCATCCGGGCGTGGGCCGCGGACGCAACCTTGCCGAATCTCAGGCCTCCGCTGGTTCTCGACCTACTGCAAGATGGATGGCCAGTCGGTTCCGTGCAGGCAGTCGTATGCATCAACACCGTACACATTGTCGCGTGGACAGGTGTCGAGCGGCTGTTCGAAGGTGCCGGACAGATATTGCCACCGGGCGGAGTAATTTACGTTTATGGCGCGTACCGTTACGCCATGCGTCCGCTCGAGTCGAGCAACGAAGAATTTGATCGCTGGCTCAAGGCGCGCGACCCGGCCTCGGGGGTGCGCGACTTCGAGGCGGTGAACGCGCTGGCGGAGCGCAACGGGTTCGTGCTCGCCGGCGACGAGCCAGTACCGGTCAACAACCGTTCGATTTGGTGGGTGAAGAGCTAGGTCGCCGCCGCTAGAACGACATTTGGAAGCGTGCACCACTTACCCACTGACGGCTTTCGGGCTGATAGACGAGGCCGACATATGACGGCTCCGGATCAGACTCCTTGTAGCGCGTGTATTCATGGTAGAGCGCTACGCCCAGCGCGACAGTCGGGGAAATGGTCCAGTGTGTTTCCCAGTTTATGAAGTAAGACGTTCCTGCCTTTGGTTCCAGCGTGACTCCAAAGTCGGGAACTCGGTTCTCGGTATAGAACGGGTATTTCAATCCTGCGCGCAGACGGTGTTGCCAGACGCTATCCCGATAGTTCCAGGCCGCGGCGAGCCGCGCATAGAATGTATACCAATCCTCGTCGTAGCCATACACGAACGTCCCGGTGCTCGTGCGTGAATCTTGCAGGCTTCGTATCCAGCTATCGAAGCCGACCGAGCCGATAATTCCGATGCCATGGTTGCCGACCGGCCAGAGATAGCCGCCCCCGCCTTCGAGGCGCACGCCAGAATAGTCAGTATCGGTTTGCACCGGTGTGCCGCTTTGCGTCTGGCCATCGTAATCGACGCTGCCGAAGTAGAGGTCGGCCTGTCCGCCGAACACCGCGCCACTCGGCTGCCAGTCCTCGTAGTGTCCGTGCATCACGAAGCGCGGTCCCTTTTCCTCAAGCAGCTGGGTGCCGGCGCTGTCGTACTCGCGCCAGCGAAACTGCTCGAAGCCAACGCCAACGTCGAACTTGCCGTCGGCCCACGTGCTGGTGGCGGCGAGCGCCGTCAGGGCCAGAAACATCTTCGCGAGCGTTTTCATGAGCGACGCCTCCTGGGCGTGATGTGTACGTGCGGTATTACTGCACGCTGTAGCCGCGCGCCTCGAGACAGGCCGTCATGGCGCGCCGGTAGTCAGATCGCTTGGCAGCGTTCTGCGTCTCCGATACCCCGCCGCCCGGCTGGGTAGGATCGAAGCCGGTCTGGCTCGATGACCAGCGATGGCATTCATAACGGTCGAGCGCCTGCTGTTTCTCGCTCTGGCCCTTCTTCGGATAGATATAGAGTTCATCGGATACCACCGCCTCTTGCTGAACCTGTGCTTCCGGTGGAGGCTCGGTCACCACGTAGCCACGATAGTCCGGGTACCATGTGTAGTAGACGCCGCCGGCGTAGTAATAAGGAATGCCGCCCCACCAGATCGTCGTGTAGAAAGGCGGCAGTATCGGCACGACGATGCCGAACGGGGGAACGACCACCACGAAGCGCGAGCCATAAGGCCGGTACCAGATGCCGGAATGGTAGTAGTAGGGCGAGCCGTGATAGTGGACAACCCGGTAGTCGCGCGGCAGCACTGGCACAGCATATCCGCGCGGTGGGTAGTAATGGTTGTGACCGTAGCGCTTGTCGAGTACGTAACCGGGATGAGGCGGTGGTCCAGGACGACGTGCTTCGCGTGGCAGAACGGGTTGTGGTCCCGGGGCAGGTGCCGGGTGGCCCTCGCCCGATGATACCTTGCGCTGTCGTGGTGTTTCGGCCGATCTGGCAGGCGCCTTGTGCGTTTCACGCGGCTGGACGGCGCGCGGCCCCTCACGGGGCGTTTCGCCGCGGGGCTCTTGCACATCCTGCTGTCCGCGTCGCTCGCCGCGATCGCCTTCGCGATCGGCCCACGCGAACGGCGCCGCGCATGTGAGCGCAACGATTATCGCGACACCCGTTACAGAAATGCGGCTGGTCACCATGTCACTCACCTCACTGCACTGTGTAGCCGCGGCCCTCGAGGCACGCGGTCATGGCACGCCGGTATTTGGCGGCCTGTTGCTCAAGACGGGCCTGGCGTTGCGCCTCGCTTTGATCGATCCTCCTCTGCGCCTGTTCCGCCTGTTCCTGGCGCGCTGCATCCGAGGCCGAGCCAATGACGGCACCGGTTATAGCGCCCACAGCGGCCCCCTCGGCCGCGCGTGCTGGCGGTGATACCACCGCGCCCAGCAGCGCACCAGTCGCCGCGCCGATGGCGGTGCTCGTGCCGGGTGCCGGGCTTGGTGTTACCTGAATGCGTTGATGCGGCGCGAGCTGCGGCGCGCTCGGATCGAAGCCGGACTGTTTCACTGCCCACCGATAGCACTCGTAGCGGTCACGATCCTGCTGCGCGGCACTCTGTCCCTTGGCCGGATAGAAGTAGACCTGCACCGGTGGAGGCGGAGGCTGGGGTGCGGGCTGTGGCGGGGGCGGCGTCGTGGCGCAGGCGCCGAGCATTAAGGCTGCAGCCAAGGTGGCGAGCGACGCCACCCGGCACGCCGTCGATTTACCATTGGATCTCGTAGGTGCTAAATCTGTCATCTTCATGGTGCATGCCTCTTGGGCATCAGTTCTCCAGTATTGAGAGGCTTTTCTGGTCTCCCAGTTCAGCCTTCCCCGCCAGATCTGCATTCTCGCCCGAAGCGCTGGCACCGGGCCTTGATCATTATCAACGTTTCGGGACGTCCGAACGTTCACGCGGTCTATATTCTTAGACAAACGGCGCTGTCCGTAGTTTGGCAGACCCCCTCCGTGCGGCTCAGCCATCCTGCGAGTTCCTATACTGCCCTATTGATCCTGAACGGAAGCTGAACGGTCGAATGCGACGCCCCTGGCGCATCTTGATTCTCCTGTTGGTGCTGGTGCTCGTCGCGGCGGTAACCGTCTGGGAGCGGCTCTGGGTGCGCGCCTGGACGCGGCCGCTCGCGGTGGCGATATATCCGGTTGCCATGGATGCCGCGAGCCAGGGCTTTGTCGCGCAACTACGCGCGGGGGATTTCCGGGAAATCGGGGTGTTCCTTGCCAGCGAGTCGGGACGCTGGTCGCGAGGCAAGTCCGTACCGCTACCGCGCATGGTACTTAAGCCCACGATCCGTGAACTGCCGCCGCTCGAGCAGGCACGCAGCGGCGCCGAGGCCATACGACTCAGTCTGCGCCTGCGCTGGTATGCGTTCCGCCAGACATCTTTTTGGGAGAGTCTCGGCGGCGTGCGGCTGTTCGTGCTGTATCACCAGCCCCGACATGACGAAACGTTGCCGCATTCGCTTGGCCTGAAAAAGGGACTGCTCGGCGTGGTGCACGTATTTGCGACTGATGAACAGCGTGCCCAGAACAACGTCGTGATCGCGCACGAGTTGCTCCATACGTTGGGTGCAACCGACAAGTACGATGAGACCGGAAAGCCAATCTATCCGGTTGGATTCGCCGATCCCTATGCCGAGCCGCGCTACCCACAGGACAAGGCGGAGATCGTGGCCGGGCGCATCGCCGTGAGCGAGCACCGCGCTGAGATCCCGCGTGATCTTGGGCAGACAGTTATCGGCTACGCCACCGCCGCCGAAATCGGCTGGTAACAGCAGTAGCTCGCGGCGCACCGCCGGATGGTTTGTCGGTAGAATCCCGCCATGCGCCAACCATTCATATTCTTCGGCAGTCTGTGCGCCGGCGCACTTGGTGCGGCGGTCATGGCGCTTTCGAGTGCACTCCATGCAGCGAACGATGCCTTCCCGCCGGGCGGTGACCCCGTTTCGGCTGCGCTGCGTGCCCAACTCGCAACGTCGACAGCGGTTTGCGGAGGTGCCTATCTCGACACGGCACGACTGGCGCCGTTCTACGTCATCGATCGTGCGGTACCGCTTTGGGTCACGGACGCCGGCCCTGGCGCGCGCGCCGAGCGGCTCCGCGAAGCGCTCGACAGCGCGGGACGGGAGGGGCTAGTGCCGGCGAACTATCGGTTCGGCGAGATCGAGCGCCACTGGCAGGCGCCCGCGCCCGCTGCACAGGCGTGTCTGGACTTGTTGCTGACGGATGCGATTCGTCGCTACGCAAGCGATGTGCACAGTGGTCGCATTGATCCACGCGAAGCGGATCCCGCCTGGTATCCGCGCCCCGCGCCGTTTCAACCCGCCGAGGCACTTCGCGCAGCTTGGAGCGAGCACGCGTTTGCAGCCTTCCTGCATGATCTGCCGCCCCCGCACATGGGCTATCAACGGCTGCGTGAGGTGCTGGCGCGCTACGAGGCGTTGGCGCGCGATGGCGGCTGGACCAACGTCGCGGCGGGGGCGTCGATTGAGCCCGGCATGCGCGATGTGCGCGTTCCGGTATTGCGTGCCCGGTTGCGTGCCGAGGGCGACCTTCGTGGCATCACGTTCGGTGGAGATCGCTATGACGAGAGACTCGCGGCCGCGGTGCGGCGATTCCAGCAACGCCATGGCCTGACCGCGGACGGCATTGTCGGAGCGCGGACGCGCGCGGCAATGAACGTGCCGGTGGCGGAGCGGCTCGCCCAGATCCGCCGGACCATGGAGCGCTGGCGCTGGTTACCGCGCAGCCTCGGCGATCCGCACGTGCTGGTGAATACGGCGGGCTTCGAGCTCGATGTGGTGGATGGACAGCGCTCCGTGCTTGCGATGCGCGTGATCGTCGGTACGCCAGACCAGGCGACACCGTCATTTGCGGCATCGATGGATGCGCTTGTCATCAACCCCTATTGGAATGTGCCGCTGCGAATTGCGCGCGACAAGCTCTTGCCGATTCAGCAGCGTAATCCGCGGTTCTTCGTCGACCGTGGTTTTCGCGTTTACCCGAATGGTGGAGAGTCCCCTCGCGAGGTTGACCCCGCTGGCATCGACTGGCCGCGCGTGTCCGCGGAGGGTTTTCCGTATCGCCTGCGCCAGGAGCCGGGAGCGAGGAACAGTATGGGCCGCGTGGCATTCGTGCTGCCAAATCCATTTGACATTTTCTTGCACGATACGCCCGAGCGGTGGCTGTTCGAGCGCGACACGCGCACTCTCAGTGAAGGATGCGTGCGCATCGAGCGCTTCATGCCACTTGCCCTGTACGCGCTGCGTGGCAGCGAGGACTGGAATGAGGGGCGGATTCGGGCCGAAATTGAATCCCTGCGCCATCGGAAGGTCTCGCTGCCGCGGCCGATCCCGGTGTACGTGCTCTACCTGACAAGCTGGGTAGACGATGCCGGGGCCGTGCATTTCGCGAGCGATGCCTACCAGCGAGAGGGGGTGCTGGAACGCTACTACCCGGCGTCCGAGGGGTCATGACGGATGGCATGTGGCGCGCGATGGAACTCTCGCTGGCATAGGGCGCGCGGGCGGCATCTACTCTATAATTCGTCCGCTAGAGCTTTACATTGAAGGGATTTGAGCGGATGACGAGTCGACGTGCGTTTCTAAGACTGTCCAGCATCGCGGTGCTTGGCCTGGCCGGTTTGCCGGTTCTGGCGCGCGCCGGCGTACCTGCGCATGAGCGTGTGCTCAGTTTCTACAATATACATACGGGCGAGCGCGTGCGGGCGACCTACTGGGCCGATGGCAGTTACGTTGCGAGCGAACTCGTGGCGGTCGACCGGGTCCTGCGCGATCATCGTAGCGGCGAGACGGTCGCTATCGATCGCCGTTTGTTCGATATCTTGTACGACCTGCAGATGGTTAGCGAGTCGCACGAAGACTTCCATGTCATCTCTGGCTATCGATCGCCAGCAACCAATGCTGCACTGCGGCGCCACAGCAGTGGTGTGGCGCGTGGCAGTCTGCACACCGTCGGCAAGGCAATCGACATCCGGTTGCCGGGTCGCGATCTCGCCGAGCTGCACCGCACCGCGCTGGCGCTGCGTGCCGGTGGAGTCGGCTACTATCCGCGCGACGGCTTTCTGCACCTCGATACGGGCCGTTTCCGAACCTGGTAGCAACCAGGCGGGAGCACGCGCTCTTCACTGGAGCGCGATCTGCCAGCACACAGACCACATCCTGCACGCGGTGCGCGCATTCGACACGCAGACGTCCCGGTGGTAGCTGTCCGGAACCGTCAGGCGGGAATCGATTCTTCCTGTTTCTTTAGCATCTTGCGCAACTCCTCGCGCAGCTCGGGGCCATCCTTGTAACCGTGCGCCGACACCGCGTGCTGGGCCGCAACCTCCATCAGCTCTTCATCGGTATCTGCGGAGATGGCAACGGTGCAGTTGGAGCCCGGTGACTCGCGACAATCGAGATACTTTCTGCGCATGACATCCTCCTTGCTTGGATGGGACGGAGAACAGCAGGGGGACAAACTTGGTGATGCGGGCCTGAGCTGCACAATGGGCCCGCGAAAATGATGCGCGCGGCTACCGCGTGGCGTCAAGCGGCAACGCGATTCTCACACGTATCGTGTTACTAATTCTTACGAGCTGTCATTCTGTGCGGGAGAAATCAGTCGGCGTGGGCATGCGTCGCCGAAGGCAGCTTCTCCAACAGCCGCGGCATGAGTTCCACGAGGTTGCACGGGCGTGTGCGATAGTCGAGCTGGGGCTCGATCAGGTTGTCCCAGCCGGTGCGGCAGGCGCCGGAAGAGCCCGGCAGGCAGAAGATGTAGGTGGCATTTGCCACGCCAGCGAGCGCGCGCGACTGGATTGTCGAGGTCTTGATCTCGTCATGGGAAATCGCGCGGAATCGCTCGCCGAACCCCTCGATTTCCTTGTCGAACAAGGGCCTGATCGCTTCCGGCGTGCCATCGCGGCCGGTAAGGCCGGTGCCGCCGGTCGTGATGACCACATTCACGCCATCGCGTGCAATCCAGTCCGAGACCTTGGCGCGAATCTGGTAGATGTCATCCGGGACGATCACTTTCTCTGCAACCTTGTGTCCGGCCTTGGTCAGACGCTCGACTAGCGAGCGCCCGGAGGAATCGGTCTCCTCGGTGCGGGTGTCGGAGATCGTTAGAACCGCGATGGCGAGTGACACAAAGGGCCTGTCCTTCTTGCCGTGCGCGTGTTCCGCGTGCTGGTGGGTGTGCGATGCGTCGTTCATGTGTTGTCTCCAGGACGACTTCTTCAGCGCAAGAGGCCGAAGAAGGGTTGTATCATGACCGGTGTGCCCGGCTCGATATCGCCGGCATCGTGCGGCAGCACCACGAAGCAATTGGCAAGGCTCATCGAGCGCAGGATGCCCGAGCCCTGAGTGCCGGTTTTGCGCACCACGATCGCGCCATTGGCGTCGGTCTCGACGATGGCGCGCTGGAACTCGGTGCGACCAGGCTGCTTGCGAAAACGGCTCAGACTCTTCGCCCTGAACATCAGCGGCTCACTGACAGGATCTTCGCCCATCATGCGTTGCAGCGCCGGCTGGACGAACTGGTAGAAGGTGACCATGACCGCTACCGGATTGCCGGGCAGTCCGAAGAAGGCGGCGCGGTCCAGGTGCCCGAAGGCGAGCGGGCGCCCCGGCTTCATGGCGATCTGCCAGAATCCCACCGCTCCAAGCGCTTCGAGCGTTTCCTTGACGTAATCAGCTTCGCCGACCGACACGCCACCGGAGGTAATGACGACATCTGCAACCGATGCCGCCTCCCGCAATGCCGCGTACACCGATTTGCGATCGTCGCGCACGACGCCGAAATCGAGGATTTCGACTCCGAGCTGCTGGAGCATCCCGTGGAGCGTGTAGCGGTTACTGTCGTAGACCGCGCCGGTGACGAGCGGCTCGCCGATCGAGCGCAGTTCGTCGCCGGTGGAGAGAAATGCCACGCGCACCCGCCGGAACACCGGTACCTCGGCAATGCCGAGCGAGGCAAGCAAACCGAGGTCGGCCGGGATGAGGCGTTTGCCGGCGCCGAGCGCGAGCGAGCCGCGCGCAAGGTCCTCGCCTGCCACGCGAACATTCTGCCCGATGCGATGTTCGCTGCCGATGCGGGCCGCCTGTGACTCTGTCCGGACGTGTTCCTGCATGACAACGGTGTCGGTGCCGGATGGAAGCGGTGCACCGGTCATGATGCGCACGCATCCACCCGCAGCGACCGCGCCATCGAATGGCTGTCCGGCCCAGGCCGTTCCGACGATCGGAAACTCACTCTCGCCCTGCGCGGGCAGCCCGGCGCCGGCGAGGGCATACCCATCGACGGCGGAATTGGTATGGCCGGGAACGTCAAACGGGGCGTACATGTCGCGGGCGAGAATTCGTCCCAGCGTGCTGCGCAGGGCGAGACTCTCCGTGCCGCGTACCGGTTCGACAGCTTCGAGAATGCGCCGGCGCGCCTCGGCAACGGGTAGGCGAGGCATGCCATGCACACAGGGATCGGACGGTTGGGGGAGAGCGCTGTTCATGTTGATTTTTCCTAGCGACGCCCAACGGAATGGTGCACTACCGCCGAAGAAGCAGTACCCGCGCCGGTAATGCTCACAATGAACGCCACGACGCTTGCCGGATCATTCAGATCGAGCAACGGCAATGATGGTGCGTCCTGAACCGGAGCATCCGTTGCGAGCGCAATGATTGATGGATCCGTGCGACACATCAGCGGATGGCCGAGCGCGGGACGATGCAGCTCGATCTTGGGAAATGCCTCGGCCTTGAATCCCTCCACCAGTACCAGATCGAGTGAATCCGGGGAAAGGTGCAGGAGCAGCTCCGCGAGCCGCGGTTCCTCGGATCCCGGGGTTTCGGTGACGAGCGCCCAGCGATGACGTGAACCGACCAGCGTTTGCGTTGCGCCCGCGCGGCGCAGTTCGTAGCTGTCTTTGCCGGGCACATCGATATCGAAAGTGTGATGCGCATGCTTGATGACGCCAACCCGCAGGCCGCGCGCGTTGAGAAGCGGGAGCAGTGCGCGCAGTAATGTGGTCTTGCCGGTACCGCTGACGGCCGCGAAGCCGATCAGGGGCACGGAAGATGAGATGGCGCGCATCACGCGGTCTCCCGGAGACGACTCTCAATGCTCTTGCGTTCGTCCGCATCATTGATGTTGATGAACGCCTCGGGGCAATCGCTGAAGTCGGCCATCGCCACTCGATGCCGGGCAAACCAGAGGTCGATCTTGCGCCCGCCCGATTCCAGGAAGGCGTTGAGGTCCTCGAGCAGGTCGCGGCGCAGCAGCAGGAACACCGGGTGAGTGCGTTCTCCGTCGTGTGCCACCGCGACATCGGCGTCGTTCTCAAGCAGCGCGCGCGCAAGGCGTTCGACGAGATCCGTTACGAGCAACGGTGAATCGCATGGCGCGCTCACAACGTAGTCTGTCGTTGCGGCGGCGAGTCCGCTCGCCATGCCGGCGAGCGGACCGAGAAATCCATCTTGGACGTCGGGCACCACGCGGTAGCCGAGCGCGGCATATCGCTCAGCGTTGCGATTGGCATTGATCAGCAAGGCGCCGACCTGCGGGCGCAGTCGCTCCTCCACATGCTCGATCATGGGCCGGCCCTTGAGCAGCACGAGTCCCTTGTCGACGCCACCCATGCGGCTACCGCGACCGCCAGCGAGGATAACGGCGGTGATCTGCTCCTTCGGTATGCTGGATGTGGCTGTGCTCACTGTCCCGGCCTCGGCAAGCGGAACACAAACTGTAACGCGAGCCCCACGAGAAACGCGAGTCCGACGTGCCACAGGCAAAGCGCGGCGGTAGCAAGCATTGTGAGGCGGGCGCCGCGCTCGCCTTGGGGGCGGCCCGCACCGCGCATCAGCTCGATTCCGGCAGCCAGCAGGATTACGCCCAGAATCGGTGTGGGAAAGAGACGAAACAGCGTCGCGACCGAGTCGCTGAAGAAAAGCGCCAAACCCAATAACAAGCCGCCAAGCATAACGGGTGCGCCACCGGTACGGGCACCAAAGCGCACGTGTCCCGCCAGTCCGCCCGCGCCATGGCACATCGGCACGCCACCAATTAGGGACGATCCGATGTTGATTGCACCGGTCGTGAGACTGACTGTTCGTTGCGTTTGCGGGCGTCCGGGAAATAGCCGGTTGTGTTCACTCGTGACGGCGATCAAGCCGTTGCCGAGCGTCAGCGGTACTTGCGGCAGTGCCAGCGCCAATGCGGCCACCCCAAATTCGTTCCAGCTGATGCCCGCCAACGCGAACACTGGTGAGTGCAGGCCGGGCTCGATTTGCGCAAGCGCGCCGACAAGCGTCGGGTCCATCCAAAACGCCGCCACGACGCCGGACAATAGCAGCGCTGGCATCGCCGCAAGCGGCAGCACGCGCAACAAGACCATCGTCACAGCAGCCGCCACTGCCCCGAGCAGCCAGTTGGTCGCGATGAAATTCAGTGCCTGCCACGAGAGCAGGAGACCCAACCCCAGAATCACTCCCGCGGTTACGGGGCGCGTGACAAGGCGCGCGAGTCGTTGCGCGAGCCCGCTCATGCCAAGCGCCAGCCACAACAATCCGGTGATCAGCCCGGCGCCTGCGATAGTGGCCGGCGTGAGCGCAAGCGCTGTGCCCTGTGCCGTGGCAATCGCCCCGATCGCCTTCATTGGCTGCACCGGCATCGGAGTGCGATAAAAGAAGCCGGTGAACACCAGGGCCGCTCCGAAGGCGAGTAGCACGCCGAACGGATCCATCCCTGCGACGGCGATATAGCCGACAACAAAAGGGATCAAGGTGCCGAGATCACCGAAAGCGCCCGCCCATTCGCGGGCGTCGAAGCGATTGCGCAGGAGATCGGGTGTAGTCGCCGTCGTTCGGCTCGTGCTCGTAGCGTAAACAGCTTGCTCCGCAGATGCGCCGGTGGCCGTCGGTGCCGGCGCGGGCGTAGCCGAAGTGCTCTGCGTGGACAGCGATTCATCCACCGATTGCGAGGTGCCTCGATCCGCGGCGGCATTCATCCGATTCTACTTTCTCGCATTGGGGAAAAACTGCTGTTGTCCATTGATCTTGAAGCTCGCAATCGCGGCCTGGCCGTCCGAACCGATCAGCCAATCAATGAAGGCCTGCCCTTCCTTGACTTTCACCTTCGGGTGCTTCCCGGGATTGACGAGGATCACGCCGTACTGGTTGAACAGTTTCGCATCGCCGTCCACTGCAATCTGGTGATTCGCCTTGTTCTTGAAACTGCTCCAGGTGGCGCGGTCCGCAAGTGTGTAGGCGTTCATGCCGATGGCGGTATTAAGGGTGGCGCCCATTCCGGAGCCGGTCTTGCGGTACCATGAGCCGCTCGCCGCGTTCACGTCAATGCCCGCGATTTTCCACAGTCGCAGCTCGGCCTTGTTCGTGCCGCTATCGTCGCCGCGCGAGGCGAAAATGGCCTTGCTGGCGGCGATCTTCTTCAGCGCCGCGACCGCATCTTTCGTTCCTGCAATCCCGGCCGGATCGTTCCTCGGACTAACAATGACGAAATCGTTGTACATCACGTCATAGCGTTTGACGCCCCAGCCGTCCGCTACGAACTTTTCTTCGGCCGGTTTCGCGTGAACGAATAGAACGTCTGCATCTCCGTTTTGCGCGTTCTTGATCGCTTGACCCGTTCCAACAGCGACCACCCGCACCTCGATGCCGGTCTTGTTCTGGAACATCGGCAGGATATGACCGAACAGGCCCGAGTCGCGCGTGGAGGTGGTGGACTGCACGATGATGAAGTTGTTCTGCGCGGCCTGTCCTTCCGACATTGCAGAGAACAGGACCGTGGCAAGCATTAACGCGGCGAAGTGATTGCGGTGGGTTCCAGCCATTCTCATCAAAAGCGTCTCCATAATCTTGCCCAAAAAGCCACAAACTAGAGGACAATGCGGCCCTCGACGAAAGCCTGCGCTGCGGTGGACGCGGGGCCAGCGAAAAAGCTGTGCTTCTCGGTATGCTCGGCGATGCGCCCTCGATGGATGAATACAACCTCATGCGCAAGGCGCTTCGCTTGGCCAATATCATGCGTTACTAGTACAAGCTTCGTTCCGCCGGCCTGTGCCTGCCGGAGCAACTCTTCGATGGCAAGCGTGGAAGCGGGATCGAGGCTCGCGGTCGGTTCGTCGAGAAACAGGATCTCGGGCGAAGTGCTTAGAGCCCGTGCAAGCGCGAGACGCTGCTGCTCGCCGCCCGAAAGCACGCGCGCCGGTCGCTCGGCGAGGTGCTCGAGGCGCGCGACACGCAGCATCGTCGCAAGGCGCTGGTTCTGCTCCGGGGGTGTCAGTCCGTGTACTTGCAGTGCG
>LJVB01000168.1 GCA_001304215.1 Acidithiobacillales bacterium SM1_46
CCAGCTCTTCGCCACTGCCGCCGCGAGCGATTGGCGCGCATATACATAGTCCACCTCAACCGACGCATATTGAGCGGCGCCCGCCGCGCGCGCTGCGCGCACCCTCCCCCAGAGATCGAGTTCCCAGGATGCGTTAAGCCATACCCCTTCGATTCCGGAACCATCCCCCGACAGCGGGCCCCCGCTACGAGCGAACAGGATAACAGCTGGGTAGATCGCTGCGCCCGCGGCACGCGCGTAACCGGCTGCCTGCTCGACGCGAGCGGCCGCGACACGCAGATCTGCGTTGTGTTCCAGCGCCTCGGCAACCAACGCCGGGAGGGCTTCGTCACTGAAACTCGCCAACCACCCATCGACGACCGCACCCGCCGGCGTCTCGCCGGATGTCCACTGACCGGGAATCGACGCATGCGAGAGCGTTTGGCTACGTAGCTCTTCTCCGGAGGGAGGATCCTTGAGCGCGCAGCCGCCAGCGCCAAGCCCGATGACCAGCGCGCAAGCTACCGCGGCTAGCGGGGACAGACGCCGAGCGCAGCGGTTTCCTTGCGCCATGATGACTTAATGTAACTTCAGGATGAGGTAGTTGACGTATGACCCAACACGCACCATCACCTTGCGAATGATATGAAGCACCCCGAGATGATTGGTGTAGATGGCGCAATTGCCGCGGGCACCCGCGGCAAGAAAGAGCGGCCGATCTTTCTCCGCGATCGTGAACTTCACCGCGAATCGCCCAGGCGGTACCGGTGCCGCTCCGGTTTGCGGAACCATGCCACTTACCGCAAGTTGCCCTTGTCCTTGCGCCCACACGATCGAATCCACGGTGGCCTTGATAATTTCGCCAGGATGAGTCACCAGCGCAATTTCCACCTCATTTCCGGGCTCGACCTGATGCAATTCGTTCTGGCTGAACAGCGCAATGACCTGATGCTCGTCCTCGACAAAACTCATGGACGGGGAAAACGGCAACGGCACGGCATAGGAGCCGCGACGCAATTGCACGTTGATCGGTGTGCCGTCAGCCGGCGCGAGAACAGTGGTTTGCTCGAGTTCCCAGCGCGCATTGGCAAGCTTTGCCTGATACTGCGCGGCCTCGGTTTCGTAGCGCTCGACATCGAATCGGTTTCCGGCTCCAACTGAAGCAAGCTCACGCGACTGCTTGAGGCGCGTGCGCGCCAACACCAGCTGCGCCTCGATCTCGTTCACCTGCAACTGATAGGGCGTCGGATCGATCTTGAAGAGCACTTCGCCCTTCTTCATGGGCAGATTGCCCTCGGCTGGCACCTCGACGACTCGTCCGCGCACTTGCGGATTGACCTGCACAACATACTTGATCACCCGCACGTCATTAGACGTCGGCGAGAAGATATTGAGCAGCAGGATGAGGGCGGCGACACCAACGATGGGAATGACGATGACCGTAACCTTGTGTGGCGTCGTCCATGGCAGCAACTTGAACTTGAAGTAAATCAGCCAGACGATCAGCGCGTAGATACCAATAATAATTTCGACCATCAGTCCACCTCTTTGCCGCCCGGGCCGGCAAACTTGTTCTCAAGGCGTCGCAACTCACGCTTCAGATCCTTCAGGTCCTCGGCCTTCACGCCAGAATCCGCGAGTCGCTCGAGATCGGCACGCACGCGCGAAATCTGCTCGACCGGCGATCCCGCACCAGCCGGCAGTTCCTTGTAGAAGTCGTCATGCTTGTCGGTGCCGTAGGCCAACTTGTAGAGGGTTGGCTTCGAGTACGCCCACAACCAGGCAAGCGGCCACAACAGGCCGCCGAAGAAAAGCGACAGGATGCAAAGTGTCTTGATGGCTTCTTTCTGGGGATGATGTCGCTTCTCGGCAATCACTTCCGGCAGGACATGCACCTTCCAGAAAAGATAGATCGCTCCCGCCGGGACAACGATCAGCACGATCACGGCAGCGATGTCGGCAATCGTATCAACCACCGAGCCACCCATCGCGTGCGCTGGAACGGGGCCGGCGAACAAAGCCGCGGCAATACCAAACCCCACCACACGCCATATCCCCCAAGCCCGAAGATTCCCCACCCGTCGCCCCCTTGCAAGTCGAAACCGAACCACGCCGACCATTCAAGCGAGCCACATTGTAACCACGGTTCAACCTCAAACGAAAAGCGATAGCAGCCATCTCCGCGCGCCTATCAACCTTTGCAACGGTCGGTCTATTTGCCGAGCAGCGCGAGAAAAGCCTTTTCGTCCAGCGTTTGTACACCCAGCTCCCTGGCCTTGTCGGCCTTGGAGCCCGGATCCACGCCCACCACGACGTAGCTGGTTTTCTTGGAAACGCTCTCGCTTACCTTGGCGCCGAGCGCCTTGAGGCGCTTCTTCGCCTCATCGCGCGGCATCGCGGAAAGCGTACCGGTGAGCACGAATGTCTTGCCCGCCAGCAGCTGTTCACCGCGAGCGTGCGCCTCGATCTTCGGCCAGCGTATGCCTGCCGCCTGCAGGCGCCCGATCACTTCGCGATTGTGCTTCTGGTGAAAAAAGGCACTGATGTCATCGGCCATGCTCGGTCCGATACCGTGCACCGATTCGAGCGTCTCGCGGTCGGCGTCCATGAGCGCATCGAGTGAACCGAAATGTTCGGCCAGCAACTCGGCCGTCGCCTCGCCGACTTGCGGGATGCCGAGCGCGTTCAGGAAACGCGGCAGCGTGGTCTGCTTGCTGTGGTCGATCTCGTCCAGCAGGTTCTGCGCCGACTTCTCGCCCATGCGCTCCAGGCCGGCGAGCGCCTCCTGCTCGAGATGATAAATATCGGCGACGGTCTTCACCATCTTCTTCTCGACAAGCTGCTCAACCAGCTTGTCGCCCAGCCCTTCGATGTCCATGGCATGGCGTGAAGCGAAGTGCAGGATCGCGCCCATACGCTGCGCGGCGCAGTAGAGACCACCCATGCACCGATGTGCCGCCTCGCCCTCCTCACGATGGACCTCGGCATCGCACACCGGGCAGCGCTTCG
This sequence comes from Acidithiobacillales bacterium SM1_46, assembly GCA_001304215.1. Classification (GTDB taxonomy): domain Bacteria; phylum Pseudomonadota; class Gammaproteobacteria; order Acidiferrobacterales; family Sulfurifustaceae; genus SM1-46. The sequence goes on from LJVB01000168.1 coordinate 2,989, forward strand.
GCATGTGCCAGACATGCGTGTGCGCCGGGCGCTTCTCTCTCACAACGCCGACCACCTCCGGAATGACGTCACCCGCCCGGCGCACGACCACGGTGTCGCCGATACGCACGTCCTTGCGGTGCAGCTCGTCCTCGTTGTGCAGCGTCGCGTGCGTCACCGTCACGCCGCTCACCTGAATCGGCTTGAGTACCGCCACCGGCGTGATTACGCCGGTGCGTCCGACCGACGCAAGAATGTCTTCGACGACGGTATTCTCCTCGCGCGCCGGCAGCTTGTGCGCGAGCGCCCAGCGCGGGGCGCGCGCCGTGTAGCCAAGTTCCTCGCGTGCCGCGATATCGTCCACCTTGTACACCACTCCGTCGATCTCGAATGGCAGCTCATCGCGCTGGGCGAGCATCTTCCCGTAGTAGGCCAGGCACTCATCAATCCCGTGCGCCACATGGAAATACTCGCTCACCCGGAAACCCCAGTCTTTCAGGTGTTTCACCACTTCCGAGTAGCGCTTGCCGGCGGCCGCCGAAGTCTCGCCAAGTCCCCAGGGAAAGAACGCCAGCGGCCGGCGTGCCGTAATGCGAGGATCGAGCTGCCGGAGGCTCCCGGCCGCGGCATTGCGCGGGTTGGCAAACACCTTTTCATCGCGCTTCAGCTGCTCGGCGTTGAGACGCTCGAAATCCTCCTTCGGGATCACGACCTCGCCGCGTACCTCGAGCACCGCTGGCCAGCCCTTGCCGTGCAGATGCAGCGGCACCGTGGGGATGGTGCGCACGTTGGCGGTGATATCCTCACCAGTGCTGCCGTCACCGCGCGTACCGGCCTGCACCAGCACGCCGTCTTCGTAGCGCAGCGCGACCGAGGTCCCGTCGAACTTCGGCTCAACGCTGTAACTGACTTTTTCCTTCTCGAGACCGGTGCGACAGCGCTTGTCCCATTCGTGGGCCTCCGTCTCGTCGAAGGCGTTGTCCATCGACGTCATGGGAATCTTGTGCCGTACCTCACCGAACGCCTCGGATGGCGCTGCGCCGACGCGCTGGGTCGGCGAGTCGGGAGTGACGAGTTCCGGGTGCGACGTCTCGATCTCCTGCAGCTCGCGCAGCAGCTTGTCGTACTGCGCGTCGGAGATAACCGGTGCGTCGAGGACGTAGTAGCGGTAGTTGTGCTCGTTCAGTTCACGGCGCAACTGCTCGGCGCGGCTGCGCAGCCCGGCGAGCGCGGTCATGTCAGTCGGACGACTCGATGGCGCCCGAGAAGGTGCGGAACAGCCGCAGTGCGGTCTCGCTGCCGGGCACGATGTCCTGCGCGCGCATCTTCGCCTCGATCTCGGCAATCTGGCCGCGAATCACCTCAATGCCACGCTCGCTGAGGGGCTTACCCTCCTGGTCACGCAGCGAACCACCCAGCGCCGTGCACAAGCCGCGCGCAGTGTCGACCATTTTGTCAAACACCGCCACCGGGCTGTAGGCGCATGGCACGCTCATGAAGAGTGTCAACCCGCTGGTACGCAACCGGTCCCAGGCGCCGGCATCAAACGCGCCGGGCTGAAACAGGTTCGCCATCGAGAACAGATGCTTGCATCCCGGCGAGAGGCCGTTCTTCATATGGAAGATGCTCATCGCGCCGAACTGAAGACCCAGGCGCCGCGCGGTCTGCTCGATGGCGCGCCCCGGGAACGTGGCCGGCGCCTCCGCCACCACGTTGACGCTCGCGATCACATCGAAGGCGTCACAAAAAGCATGCAATCGTTTCGCGCGAAGCACGGTGTCGTCGAACTCGGCCGAGAAACGCGTGCGCCGGTTGAGCGCGTCGGCCAGTTTGAGACCGATCTGGGCGAACGTGTTGAGTTCCGATACGTCCAGTGGGCCGCGCGCATCGACCATCTGGATGGCGAGCACGAGATCGCTGTAAATGGTGCGCGAGGAATCGTGCGCGAGCTCGCTCCATTGCCCGTCGCTGGTGCGCTTACCGAACAGGAAGTGCGGCTTCTCGAGCAGGTACTCGTTCTGCTTCCAGATTCCGAGCGCCGCATCGCGTGCCACTGACTGCTCGCCCGAAAGGGTTACCACGAAGTCGATGCGCTCATCGGGCTGGCGCGGGCCACGTGGCGCGGGACGCCCGCGCTTCGCATGCTCGATCCCCAAATCAAGGTTGAGTGGCATGGTGGCCACCTCTTCGAGGGTCTGCAGCTCGTTCT
>LJVB01000033.1 GCA_001304215.1 Acidithiobacillales bacterium SM1_46
AAGCTGCTGGATTGATCAAAATGAACGCCACCTTCTCGGCAAGCGCTTGCTGCACACGATTGACCAACTCGTGCTCGGCGTTGCTCTGAAAGAACTGTATGCGGTGACCGGCGGCCTGCGCCTGTGCGCTGAGCCGGGCATTGATCTCCTCAAGGGTCGCTCGGCCGTAGTGTTCCGGCTCGCGGGTGCCGAGCAAGTTCAGGTTCGGTCCGTTCAGGACGAGCAGTTCAGCCATACGGGGGTGCGGTAACTAGGTTCAGTTAGGGGCGGGCGCCTTGTTTCGGCGAGAAATTGTACCGATCATCAGCCTATCTCCAGCCATCTCGCGCGCGGGCCCCCTGAGGCTAGGCATTCTGACGGGGCATCATGACCCTGTCCAGTCTAGGGACTTGATGCTTCGATTTTAGCCCGGAACTTGTGCATGATCGGCGCAGAAATAGACGGGATCGACCCGAGTCCCACCTCCTATCGCTTCGCGATCGATTCCAGCAGGCGTTCAAGCTCATCGCCCCGGAATGCTCCGAGTTTGCGCGAAACCACTCGGTTCTGTCGATCCAGGACGACCGTGAACGGGAGCGAGCCACTGCGATTTCCAAACAGCTCCATCATTTTTAATGCTATCGCGTCGTTGACCAGCAGCGGGTAGCCGATTCCGTGAGACTTCCGGTAGTTCGCTACCTCGGCGGGCTGATCGACCGCGATCCCAATCACCTGTACGCCTTGGTCCGCGAAGCGTTTTTGCGCAGCGATCAGTAGCGGTATCTCCTCGCGGCAAGGAGGGCACCAGGTAGCCCAAAAGTTCAGTACTTGTACCTTGCCTCTCCACTCCGCGAGTTTGCGTGGCCGGCCGTCCAGGTCCACCAGCGAAAACTGTAGCGCCAGGGTCGCGGCATCGGCTTCCGGATCGGACGGCGCTCGAAGTACCAGTGCCACCCAGAATCCCAGTGCCAATGCACAGACACCGATCCCGGCGAGCAGGCTGTTACGCAGCGTGACAGACATAAAATTCCAGGCAGTAAGCGTGATGCGAGGCGTCAGATCTTGCGCAGCAGCGCAATGAAGTCATCCGGCCCGCGGAAGCCGTAGGTTCGCAAATCGCGCTGCTCCTTGCCGTCCTTGTCGAAGAACAGAATCGCTGGAGGCCCGAACACCCCGAAGCGGGACTTAATGGCCTTGGTCTGTGGGTCGTTCGGATCGGTGACATCTGCCTGTAGCAGCACAAAGCGCTTCATTTCCTGCTGCACGCGTGCTTCGCTGAAGGTTGCCTTCTCCATGCGTACGCAGTCGGTGCACCAGGTGGCGAAGTAGTCGAGCAGGACCGGTTTGCCGGCGCGCTTTGCTTCGGCGAGCTGCTGGTCGAGTTCCGCGAGGCTACCGACGCGCTGGAAGCGATGCGCTTCTGCGCCAGCCGCGCCCTTGCCGCTCACGCTGACTGCGCCGACGTTGAGTGGCAGTGGGCTCAGGATATCGCGGTTCCCCACGAAGCCTCCAAGCATGGCGGCCACACCCCAGATGAGCGATGCGGTTCCGACCCCTTTCCACAGGTACTGCCACCCACTTGCACCATGCGGCAGACTTTGCGTCGCACCGAGGTAAATGCCGACGATGATCAGCAATGCCGCCCACAACAGTAGCACCGGTACCTCCGGGATGAGGCCAAGCAGATAGATCGACACCGCAATCAACAGCACGCCGAAGACGTGCTTGACGCGATCCATCCAGGGACCGGCCTTCGGCAGCAGGAAGCCCGCCCCGACGCCGATGGCGATCAGAATTACACCCATGCCGAGCGCCATCGAGAACATGATCGCCCCGCCCAGCACCGGGTCGCGATTGGCAATCGCGACTCCCAGCGCTGAAATCAGCAGCGGCGACACGCAGGCGCCGATTACCAGCGCCGAGAGCATGCCCATACCGAACAGTCCGAACAGCGCGCCGCCCTTGATGTGCTTGAATCGACCCTGCATGTGTTGCGACTGCGAGTGCAGGTGCGACTGGAGGAATGACGGCATCTGCAGTTCGTAGAGGCCGAACATGGAAAGCGACAGCGCAACGAACAACGCGGCGAAGATGCCCAATGCCCATGGGCTTTGGAAGTAGGCCTGCAACTGCTCGCCAGTGGCGCCGGCGATGACACCGGCAATGGTATAGGTTGCCGCTGTGCCAAGTACGTAGGCACTCGACATCAGCCCGCCCTCCAGCTTGGTGATTCGCCGGTCGGCGGCCGAGCCGACCAGCACGCTCGAAAGAATCGGGATCATCGGCAGCACGCAGGGCGTGAACGTGAGCAGCAGTCCGATACCGAAGGCGCCAAGCACGTAGGCAATGAATTTCTTGTCAGGCGCCTTGGGCGTCGAAGGCGCACCAGTTGCGACTGCCATGCCCCGGAGGTTGAAGGTCTTGATCGCCGGCGGATAGCAGATCGCCACGCCCTTCTCCGAGCAGCCCTGGTAGCCGACAGCGAGCGCTGCATCGGCACCAGCACCCGCCAGTCCGCTGATAGGCACCAGTACCTCGAAGGGCTTCTCATAGACCTCGGTCTTGCCGACGAACTCGTCGGCCTTGACCTTGCCCGAAGGCAGCTGGATCTTGCCAAGCTGTACGCCACCGGAGGTGCCCGCCAGTTTGAAAGTGGTCTTGTCTCGATATAGATAGCAGCACTCGTCAATCTCAAAGCGCACCATCACCGCATCCGTGCCGGCTGGCGCGATCTGCACGACAAACGCCCTTTCCGGATCGACCGGTTCCAGACCATCGCTGGCCGGCGCGACTGAACGCGCCAGATCTTTGAGCGAGGAAAGCGTTCCCCCGGATTTGGGCGCGGCGGCGGCCGTTGCGACCAGCACCGGCAGGCGAAACTCCACTTCCTTGACGATTGGCGGGTAGCAGACGCCGACTGGTTCATTGCAGCCCTGCGCGGTGATCTTCACGCGTACCGTTTTGGCGCCGTCCCCGGTGCGATCGAGCGGTACGCGCGCGCTGACCGACTTCACATAAGTCTCGACGTCCCCGAACAGCGGATCCGTTTTGCGCTTGCCCGCGGGCAGCACCGCCGGTTTCGGTGTGACGGCCGGATCGAGCGATTCGAATTTGAATTTGTCGCGATACAGGTAATAGCCCGGCGCGATCTTCCAGTTCGCCTCAATGGTTCTCCCATCGATCACGCGTGTGCTGAGCGCGAAGGCTTTGTCCGGTTCCAGCAGCTCATCTTCCGGTGCCGCGAAAATCACGGCACTGAAGGCAAGTAGGGCGAGCAAGGCAAGGAGGCGTTTCATCAGGATTTTTCCGGGTTATTGATCCAGGTGAGGTAGTCCGCGAAACCGCCGACGATTGGGACCGAGACCACCTCGGGAAGTTCGTACGGGTGAAGCTCCAGTAGGCGACGTTGCAGCGCGCGATAGCCGCGCACCGGTGCCTTGATGATAAGCAACAACTCGGCGGCGGTTTCGACTTTGCCCCGCCAACGGTAAACCGATTTTGCGATCGGCAGGATGTTCACGCACGCAGCCAGATGCTCGCCAACCAGTGTCTCGGCGATTCGCTCCGCCGTGTCGGCGTCCGGGCAGGTCGTCAGCACCAACTGCAGCGCGGGTCGGGGCACCGCACTATTCCTTTCCGCCCGCCTCGCGCAGCAATCGAACCACCTCCAGGTGGTCGCGAAGCTGGGCGAAGTAGAGTGCAGTGTAGCCGTCCTTGCCCCGCACGTTCGGATCCGCGCCGGCCTTCAGCAGCACCTCAACGACCGGCGCATAGCCGCTTGTAGCGGCGGCCCGCAGGGGCGTGACACCAAAGTCGCTCGCGAGATTCACATCGGCACCCTTCGTAATCAGTGCCTCCATAACGAAGATGTCGTCGTTCCACGCAGCATGCTTGAGGGCCGTATCGCCGTCGCGATCGCGGGCGTTTAGTTTCGCTCCGCGAGCCAGCAGCAGTTCCACCAGCTCGAGACGGCCGGCTCCGGCTGCGTGCATAAGTGGCGTCATGCCGCGTTGGTCGCCAACGTTTGGATCCACTCCGTTGTCGAGCAATTGCCTGGACTTGGCGATATCGCCCTCGCGGACCGCACTGATTAGCGGGTCCACGGCTCCGGCTGCATCCACGCCATACGGAACGCCCATTGTTGAAACGGCGAGCAATAGCCCCAATATGGAAGAGACATGGCGCGTGTGAAACATCGGAAGCTCTCCTGGTTTCAGGGGGATTGCCCGTTGTGGGGCAGGTCGCTTTGACCCGATACGCGGATAGACGCCAACAAGCAGCGCGTTATTCTAGCCAAACCTGCCACATCTCCAAGGCGAGCGCCGCGGTCGGCCAAACATAGACGGAATCGATGCCCCTATTCTTACCTGTCTTCCTGCTGATCGGCGCAGAAATATGGATGCTGATCGAGGTGGGATCGCGCCTCGGCGCCGGCGCGACGTTGCTGCTGCTCGCATTCGCCGCTGTCGCGGGTGGAATGCTGATTCGCGCCGAAGGGTTCACCGCAGCACGTCGGATCAATGCTGCGGCCGCAGCCGGCGAGTCGCCTGCTGCCGAGATGATGGCGAGCTTCGCCCGCCTGCTGGCCGGATTGCTGCTGATTTTCCCCGGCTTTCTTACGGATTTTCTCGCCCTGGCACTGCTGGTCCCGGCCGTGCGCCGCTGGATGGCGAACGCCTTGTTCTCAGGAGTGAAGCGGAGTGCCACGCATGGCCCAGCAACTGGCCCCCAAGATGTGCCCCCAGGCCGGTCAGGCGCCGGCCGGGTTATCGAGGGCGAATCGAATCGGCTCGGCGACTGAGGTGGTCACCGGGCGTTGACATTAAGAGCGCCATCGATATCATTGGCACTCACCTGAGCCGAGTGCTAATAATCCTTCCGGATTCCTGGCCTCGGCTCCGTCCGTTAGTGCTTAGCTCAACCTCAATTTCCGGGAAAACTCAGCCGGTTAGCAATTCTGAAGGAGGAATCGTATGAGTGCCCAACCTGCGACCAAAGGAGAACCCTCAGTGAAAATTCGTCCGCTTCATGACCGCGTGATCGTTCGCCGCCTCGAAGAGGAGCGCAAGACCGCCGGCGGCATCGTGATCCCCGACACCGCCAAGGAAAAGCCAATCCAGGGCGAGGTCATCGCCGTTGGTACCGGCAAGATTCTGGAGGACGGCAAGGTTCGCCCGCTCGACGTGAAAGTCGGCGACAGAATCCTGTTCGGCAAGTATTCCGGTACCGAGGTAAAGGTCGGTAGCGAAGAGCTGCTCGTGATGCGCGAAGAAGACATCATGGGCGTGGTTGAGAAGTAATCAACGAATTCGACAGAGAGAGGAAATCATGGCAGCGAAAGACGTTCTGTTTGGCGACTCCGCCCGCGCCCGCATGTTGCGTGGCGTGAATGTCCTGGCCGATGCGGTTAAGGTCACGCTCGGCCCCAAGGGCCGCAACGTGGTGCTCGAGAAGAGCTTCGGCGCACCGACCGTCACGAAGGACGGTGTCTCGGTGGCGAAGGAAATCGAGCTCAAGGACAAGTACGAAAACATGGGTGCGCAGATGGTGAAGGAGGTCGCGAGCAAGACCTCCGACGTGGCCGGTGACGGTACCACCACCGCCACCGTATTGGCGCAGGCGATGCTGCGTGAGGGCCTCAAGTCCGTGGCCGCCGGCATGAACCCGATGGATCTCAAGCGCGGCATCGACAAGGCGGTCATTGCGGCCGTCGAGGCGTTGAAGAAGATCTCCAAGCCCTGTTCCGATCACAAGGAGATTGCCCAGGTCGGCACGATCTCGGCCAACTCCGATGAGCAAATCGGCAATATCATCGCCAAGGCGATGGAGAAGGTCGGCAAGGAAGGGGTGATCACCGTCGAGGAGGGCTCGGGTCTCGAGAACGAACTCGACATCGTCGAGGGCATGCAGTTCGATCGCGGCTACCTGTCGCCGTACTTCATCAACAAGCAGGACACGATGAATGTCGAGCTCGAAAACCCCTCGATCCTCATCACCGACAAGAAGATCTCCAACATCCGGGACCTGCTGCCGCTACTGGAAGGTGTGGCCAAGCAGGGTCGGCCGCTGCTGATCGTCGCCGAGGACGTCGAGGGCGAGGCGCTCGCCACGCTCGTCGTCAACAACATCCGCGGCATCCTGAAGGTCTGCGCCGTCAAGGCGCCGGGCTTCGGTGACCGCCGCAAGGCGATGCTGCAGGACATTGCGATTCTCACCTCCGCGACGGTCGTATCGGAGGAAGTCGGCATGAACCTCGAAGGCGCCACTGTCGATGTGCTCGGCAGCGCCAAGCGCATCGTCGTGGACAAGGAAAACACCACGATTATTGATGGTGCAGGAAAGAAAGCCGACATCGAGGCGCGCGTCAAGCAGGTTCGCGCCCAGATTGAGGAAGCGACCAGCGATTACGACAAGGAAAAGCTCCAGGAGCGTGTTGCGAAGCTCGCCGGCGGCGTGGCGTTGATCAAGGTCGGCGCTGCCACCGAAATGGAAATGAAGGAAAAGAAGGCGCGCGTGGAAGACGCGCTGCACGCCACCCGCGCCGCCGTTGAAGAGGGCGTGGTGGCAGGCGGCGGCGTGGCGCTGGTGCGCGCCATCATCGCCATCAAGGCCTCGAAGCTCAAGGGCGACAACCACGACCAGGACATCGGCATCCAGATCGCGCTGCGCGCGATGGAAGAGCCGATGCGCCAAATCGTGGAGAACGCCGGGGTCGAGGGCTCAGTGGTTTACCACAAGGTTGTCGAGTCAAAGGACAACAACTTCGGCTACAACGCCGCCACCGGCGAGTACGGCGACATGATGAAGATGGGAATTCTCGATCCGACCAAGGTCGAGCGCACCGCGCTTCAGAATGCCGCGTCAGTTGCCGGCCTCATGATCACGACCGAGGCCATGGTCGCCGAGCTGCCGAAGGACGAGTCTCCGGCCGGCGGCGGCATGGGCGGTATGGGTGGCATGGAAGGGATGGGCATGTAGGTCCTGCGCAGCGTCGGTTTGCGCGCTGCACCGGAAAGGGCCCCGCTTGCGGGGCCCTTTCTTTTTCTGGCGCTGCGTCAAAGCTTGCGGATCAGCATGACCCCGTCGCGCACCGATAGCAGCACGTGCTCGACGCGCGCATCGCGCGCGACGTGAGCGTTGAAGGCCACGATGGCGTGGTCAGACTTCTCCTGGGGCGCAAGCACTTTCCCGGACCAAAGCGTGTTGTCCGCCGCGAGCAGACCCCCGGGCCTCAAGAGCGGCAACACGGCCTCGTAGTAACTGATGTAGTTCTCCTTGTCGGCGTCGATGAAGACGAAGTCAAATGACTCGCTTGCCGGCAGGTTCGATATCGTGTCGAGCGCGGCTCCGTGGCGCAGGTGGATCCGGCTGCCGTAGTCACTGCGACCAAAAAATGACTGTGCGATGCGCGCGTGCTCAGCATCGATTTCGCAGGTAATGAGTTCGCCGCCATCCGTTAGCCCGGCGGCCATGCTCAGCGCGGAGTAGCCGGTGAAGGTGCCGATTTCCAATATCCGCCGCGCGCCGATCGCAAGCACCAGCATTCGCAGCAACCTGCCCTCCACCGGGCCGGTGAGCATTTGCGAATGCCGGCAGTGAGCGCGGGTAAAAGCCGCCAGCTCCTCGAGTAACGGCTCGGCTGCAGTGGTGTGCGCGGCGCAATAGGTTTCGAGTGCTTCCGGAACAATATTCTGCATGACAGGCTCCTGATGTGCCGGCGCGCCCCTCTTGATGATGCGTGCCGCCGCAGACGTATAATGCCGCGGATCCGTTACCACCCTAAACAGTTCGAACTTTGGAGCCAATCCCATGTCGGCCATTAAAAGCTGGCGGGAAGAAAAGCAATCCGCCTGGCTCTACAGGCAGGTGGTCGCGGCGGAATCGGATGTGAACAAGCGCAAGATGTTTGCTGCGCTCGCCGATGCCGCCGAGTCGCAGGCCGGCATTTGGGCGCGTGAAATCGAGCGCAGCGGCGCGGCGGTGCCGGCTTTCGCGCCGGCGTTGCGCGCGCGCCTCGTTTCCGTTCTGCTGCAGGTGCTGGGCCCACGGGGGATCGTGCCAATTCTCGCGGCCATGAAGGTGCGCGGCATCTCGGTGTACACCGGTATCAGTCTCAGACACGGCCACGCGATGCCGATGTCTGTCGAAGACGTTGGTGGCCGCCACCGCGGCATCAGCGGCGGGAACCTGCGCGCCGCGGTCTTTGGGGTCAACGACGGGTTGGTGTCGAATACCAGTCTCATCATGGGAGTGGCGGGGGCCGTACCGGAGCCGCACATCGTGCTGCTCTCGGGCATTGCCGGGTTGCTTGCCGGTGCGTTCTCGATGGCAGCCGGCGAATACGTGTCGATGCGTTCGCAGCGCGAGATGTACGAATACCAGATTGGTCTGGAGCGCGAGGAACTCGCCGAATATCCTGAGGAGGAGGCTGAAGAGCTCGCTCTCATCTATGCGGCGCGCGGGATGGATTTGAAGGAGGCGCGCCAAATGACCTCGCAGCTCATGCAGAACCCCGATCATGCGCTCGATGTGCTGGCGCGCGAGGAACTTGGCCTGAATCCAGACGATCTCGGCTCCCCGTGGGGTGCGGCGATCTCATCGTTTCTGGCGTTTGCCGGTGGCGCCATTATTCCGCTCACTCCGTTCTTGCTTGGGCGCGGCGCGGCAACGGTACCCACCGCTGCGGCACTTGCTGCAGTGAGCCTCTTCGGCGTGGGTGCGCTACTGAGCCTCTATACCGGCCGCAACGCTTGGTGGGGCGGCGCACGCATGGCCCTGATCGGGGCGATCGCGGGGCTGCTCACCTTCCTGATCGGGCGGATGGTTGGCGTCGGCCTGGGCTAACAGTCGCGCTGTTAGACTAGCGCCATGACTGAGCGCGAATCTGCTCCCGCGACGCACGGTGGACAACCACTGCCTGAATCCCTGCGCGAGCACACGACCCGCGCACTGCAAGAGCTTGCGCCGCAATTTGCTGCACTCCCGGCTGGACCGTGGCACGAAACGGCGCCACGCGTCATCGCGGCAAGTGATTTCGTTGGCCAGCAGTGTCTGCGAACACCCGGCCTGCTTGGCGACCTGGTCGGCTCGGGGGATCTCGCGCGCGCCTACGAGCGAGGCGAGCTCGCGGGCCGCGTGCGGAGCGCGGTCGCGCAGGTCGACGCCGAGGACGCACTCATGCGGGCGCTACGAGTATCGCGCCAGCGCGAGATGGTTCGAATCGCCTGGCGCGATCTGGCAGGATGGGCGAGCCTCAACGAGACACTATCGGCGCTGTCGGAGTTGGCCGATGCCAGCCTCGACGCCACGCTCGGATTTCTGCATTCGAACTTCATCGCGCGTCATGGAATACCACGCGGCGAGAGCAGCAAGGCGCCGCAGCGCCTGGTGGTTCTCGGAATGGGCAAGCTCGGTGGTCGTGAACTCAATTTCTCGTCCGACATCGACCTCATCTACTCCTACCCGGAAGAGGGTGAAACCGAGCGTGGTCTCAGCAACCATGAATTCTTCGTCCGACTCGGCCAGGCCCTGATTCGGCTCCTGAATGAAAACACCGCCGAGGGTTTCGTCTTTCGCGTCGACATGCGGCTCCGGCCCAACGGCGCCAGTGGCCCGCTCGCACTGTCTTTCGACGCCATGGAGCACTACTACCAGACGCATGGGCGTGAGTGGGAACGCTACGCACTACTCAAGGCGCGGATCGTGGCCGGGGATGGCAAAGCTGGCGCAGAATTGCTCGCGCGCTTGAAGCCGTTTGTGTTCCGCAAGTACCTCGACTTCGGCGCCATCGAGTCGATCCGTTCCATGAAAGCGATGATCGCACGTGAGGTCGAGCGGCGCTCCCTGCAGAGCAACGTCAAGCTCGGTCCGGGTGGCATCCGCGAGATCGAATTTATTGCGCAGGCACTGCAGCTCGTTCGCGCCGGCCGGGAGCCGCAATTGCAGGAGCCGACGCTGCTCAAGGTGTTGCCGTTGCTCGCTGCCGCCGGGCACATCACCGAACATGACGCCCGTGACCTTTCCGACGCCTATGTGTTTCTGCGCAACACCGAGCACCGATTGCAGATGGCGGCCGACCGCCAGACACAAGTATTGCCGGCAGACGAAGCCGAACGTGTGCGACTTGCGTTCGCTAGCGGCTTCGGCGACTGGCCGTCCTTTGACAAAGCGCTCGCGCGCCATCGGCGCCGCGTGGACGAGGTTTTTGCGCAAATGTTCGTGGCGCCGCAGGGCGAAGCCGAACCTGCCGGCGAGCCGGGTCTGCAGGCAGTGTGGCAGAGCGCCATCGGACGCGAGCGGGCCGCATCGATCCTCACGCAAGCTGGCTACACCGACGCGGAGGCGGTTCTGACACTTCTCGATGGCCTGCGATCGGGCGGTGCGTACGTCGCTTTCTCGGCCGAGGGCCGGGCGCGCATGGACAGGCTCATGCCGCTGCTGCTCGGTGCAGTCGGGCTGACGCCTGATCCCGATACCACCTTGGTTCGCATCGCTCACTTGATCGAGGCCATAGGCCGGCGCTCGACCTATCTTGCGCTGCTGGTTGAAAACCCGATGGCGCTTTCGCAGCTCGTGAAGCTGTGCGCCGCGAGTCCGTGGATCGCAAGCTGGATCGCGAGCCATCCGATCTTGCTCGATGAGCTGCTCGATCCGGCCAGCCTGTACGCGCCACCAGACAGTGACGCGCTGCGTGATGAACTGCGCAGCCGCCTTGCCTCGATCCCGGCCGATGACCTCGAATTGCAGATGGAAGTGCTGCGCGAGTATCGGCACGGTAACGTGCTGCGCGTGGCCGCGGCTGACATTGCGGCGGCCCCGTCTCGGGCCGAAGGCGCGCGGCCCGTCGGCGCCGGGTTGGCGCCTGAACAAGTCGGGGCGCACCTGGCGTGGATCGCAGAGGCCGTGCTCGGCGAGAGTCTCGCGCTTGCGCACCAGACACTCATGGAGCGGCATGGTGAGCCAAATTGCCCGGACTCGGACAGGCGGCCCGGATTCGCAGTGATCGGCTATGGCAAACTTGGCAGCCTCGAACTCGGATATGCCTCGGACCTCGACATCATCTTTCTATATGAAGGGTGCGAGGAGGGCGCGACCGACGGTCAGCGGAGCTTGCCCAACGAGACGTTCTTCGCCCGTCTAGGCCAGCGATTGATTCACATCCTCACCACGCGCACGCCGGGCGGGATTCTATATGAAGTGGACATGCGCCTTCGGCCAAGCGGCAAGTCCGGCCCGTTGGTGGCGAGCCTGGCGACCTTTGACACCTATCAGCGCACCCAGGCGTGGACCTGGGAACAGCAGGCATTGGTGCGTGCCCGGCCAGTGGCCGGCGACCCGGCGGTGGCCGCGGCGTTCGAGCGCATCCGCCAGGAGATCCTGTGCCTCGAGCGCGATCCCGAGAAGCTGCGGCGGGAGGTGGCCGAGATGCGCGCGCGCATGACCGAGGCTCATACTGGTGCGCGCGATCCGGAATACTTTGATCTCAAGCACGATCGCGGCGGTATTGTGGATATCGAATTTATGGTGCAATACTGGGTACTTAGGTGGGCGCATGCGCATCCGGCGCTCACCCGGGACACGGACAACATCCATATCCTGCGGGCGCTGGTGGAAGCAGGCCGGCTCGAACCGGGGCAGGCTGATCGCCTCATCAATGCCTATCGTCGCTACCTTTCCATGGAGCATCGCACCAAGCTCATGGAGCGCGGATCGGAAGTATCGCGCGCCGAGCTGGACGATTTGCCCGGTGAGGTACAGCAACTGTGGCGCGCAACTTTCGAGGAGTAGCTGATTTATGTCGATGTCGGATCGTGACGGCGTCATCTGGTACGACGGCAAGCTCGTGCCATGGCGCGAGGCCCAGACCCATGTGCTTACCCACACGTTGCATTACGGCATGGGTGTGTTCGAAGGCGTGCGGGCCTACAAGGCCGCCAAAGGCACCGCTATTTTCCGCTTGCAGGCGCATACCGATCGGCTGTTTCGCTCGGCGCATATCCTTGGAATGAAGATCCCCTACGACAAGGACGCGATCAACGAGGCCACTCGCCAGGCGGTGCGCGAGAACAAACTTGAGTCTGCCTACATTCGCCCGATGTGTTTCTATGGGTCCGAGGGCATGGGTTTGCGCGCGGACAACCTCAAGGTGCACGTGATAGTAGCCGCTTGGCACTGGGGCGCCTACCTCGGCGAGGATGGTCAGAAGAACGGCATCCGGGTGCGCACCGCCTCGATCACTCGTCACCACGTGAACATCACCATGTGCAAGGCCAAGGCAAACGGCAACTACATGAACTCGATGCTCGCGTTGCGGGAGGCGCTCGCATGCGGTTGCGACGAGGCATTGCTGCTCGACCCGGAAGGCTATGTCGCCGAAGGCTCGGGCGAGAACATCTTCATCGTGCGCGACGGCATGCTCTATACGCCGGAACTGACGTCCGCGCTCGATGGCATCACGCGTGCCACGGTGGTTCAGCTTGCGGAGGAACTCGGCCTCAAGGTGCGCGAGAAGCACATCACGCGCGACGAAGTGTACGTGGCGGACGAGGCATTCTTTACCGGTACAGCAGCCGAGGTAACGCCGATCCGCGAGCTCGACGGCCGCATGATCGGGTCAGGCAAACGCGGTCCAATCACGGAGCGGCTGCAATCGCTCTATTTCGATGTGGTGCACGGGCGCAGCGACAAGCACGTCGATTGGCTCGCGTACGTCAAATAAGGTTCTTGAGGAGCAAGCGCTATGGCCAGCACTGAGAGCACGGACGCGGGGCGTGAGATTCCCGCCAATGCACAGAACCGCTACGAGGTGACGCGCAAGGATCTGCCACTGCACTGCCCGATGAAGGGCATGAGCCTGTGGAACTCGCATCCGCGCGTGTACCTGCCGATAGAGGAATCCGGCGAGGAGCGCTGCCCATACTGCGGCGCGGTTTTCGTGCTGAAGGACTAGTTTCGAGTTGCGGGTTTCAAGTCCAACGCTGAAATCCGCTTGCTGAGACGGTCTTGGAATCCGGAACCCGAAACTCGAAACCGCAGTCGCGCTTCCTTGTCGTTGGTCCGTCATGGGTCGGCGACATGGTGCTGGCCCACAGCCTATTTCAAGTGTTGCGCCAGCGTCGGGCTGCCGCGCAAATCGATGTGCTTGCGCCGGCCTGGACGCTGCCGTTGCTGGCGCGCATGCCCGAGGTGCACGAGGGCATCCGATTGCCGTTCGGCCATGGCCAACTGAAGCTTGGTGCGCGCTGGCGCCTTGGCCGTCAGTTGCGCGCGCGACGTTACGACCAGGCGATCGTGTTGCCGAACTCCCTTAAGTCAGCCATCGTGCCGTTCGCAGCCCACGCGCAGCTCAGAACCGGCTTCATTGGCGAACTGCGTTACGGCTTGCTGAACGACGCCCGGCCGCTCGACCAGCAGCGACTGCCGCGCACGGTTGACCGCTTCGTGGCACTTGGCCTCGAGCGTGACGAAGTGTTACCACCGATCCCCAATCCCTGCCTGCGAGCCGACGCGGCGAACGCCATCGCCGCATTGGAACGACTCGGTCATGCACCGCCGAGCGGCCCAGTGCTCGGGCTCTGTCCCGGCGCCGAGTACGGCCCGGCCAAGCGCTGGCCTGCCGAGTACTTCGCCGAGGTTGCGTGTGCGAAACTTGATCAGGGCTGGGAGGTGTGGCTGTTCGGTTCCGACAAGGACCGATCAGTGACCCAGGACATCCAGGCGCGTGCTGGCGGCCGCTGTCTGGATCTTGGCGGCCGCACGAACCTCGCCGACGCCATCGATATCATGAGCCTGACGAAAACAGTTGTGACCAACGATTCGGGGCTTATGCATGTGGCCGCGGCCCTCGGGCGCGAGGTGGTCGCAATCTACGGTTCCTCGGACCCGAGCCACACCCCGCCAATGAGCGAGCGCGCCTCAGTGTTGTACCTTGCCCTCGGATGCAGTCCCTGCTTCAAACGCGAGTGCCCACTCGGACACCTAAACTGTCTGCGCCGTATCGAGCCCCGCCAGGTGTTAGGGGCGTTCAAGCAGTAAACACCGGATGAATCTGGTAGTTTTACGCGATGCTCAACGACGCGATTGATCTCACGGCCGTACGCCGGGCGCTTGTGATCAAGCTGCGCCACCATGGCGACGTGCTGCTCACTTCGCCGGTGTTTGCCGTGCTCAAGAACCACGCGCCGCACATCGAAACTGATGCGTTGGTCTACGCGGATACGCAGGAAATGCTCAGTCTCCATCCGGCGATCAGCGAGATCCATGTAATCGATCGCAGCTGGAAGAAACAGGGAATACTCGCGCAGCTGAGGCACGAAGGAAGTTTGCTGCGCAGTCTGCAGGCACGACACTACGATCTCGTTATTCATCTCACGGAAAGTGCGCGCGGTGCGTGGCTCGCGCACCGGTTGGGAGCGCGCTGGGCCGTCGCACGCCGTTATCCCGGCAAGCGTGGGAGGTTCTGGCGCACAAGCTTTACCCATCTTTACGATATACCCGCCAAGCCTCGCCACACGGTCGACACTCATCTTGATGCCTTGCGTCGCCTCGGGATTTACCCGGCAACCGGTGAGCGAGAATTACTTCTGGTGCCGGGCGATCGCGCCGAGGAGAGCGTCAACGCGCTGCTGGGTCGTGAAGGCCTCGCGACACGCAGCTTTGTCCATGTGCATCCCACGTCCCGATGGATGTTCAAATGCTGGCATCCGGACAATTTTGCGGAACTGATCAACGCTTTGCTCGATGCCGGCGAACGGGTCGTTATCACCTCGGCGCCGAGCGATCAGGAGCGGCAATATGTTGCGACCATTCTTGTCCAGCTTCGCAAGTCCGTGATCGATCTGAGCGGTCAGCTGAGCCTGAAGCAACTGGCGGCATTGACGGCGAACGCCAGGTGTTTCGTCGGCGTGGATTCGGTGCCAATGCATATCGCTGCGGCAATGCAGACGCCGGTCGTGGCGTTGTTTGGCCCAAGTGGTGACCTGGAATGGGGTCCGTGGCAGGTGCGATCGCGCGTGATCACCTCGGATCACACGTGCCGGCCTTGCGGAATGGACGGCTGCGCGGGCAGCAAAGTGAGCGACTGCCTCACTTCCATCCCGGTCGAGCGCGTTCTGCGTGCTGTGCAAGAGGTACGGCGCTGACATGAAGCTTGCCCTGATTCGTCAGCGCTATGCGCAGGACGGTGGTGCCGAGCGTTTCGTCGCGCGCGCGATCGAGGCGCTGCGCGGTGAGAGCTTTGCGCTCACATTGGTGACGCGCGAATGGACGCAAGGGCAGGGTTTCGCGGTGTTGAGTTGTGATCCGTTTTATCTCGGTCGCACCTGGCGCGACTGGTCGTTCGCGCGTTGTGTTTGCCGCCGTCTCGCTGAGAAAAGATTCGACCTGGTCCAGTCACACGAGCGTGTCTCCTGCTGCGACGTGTACCGTGCCGGTGACGGGGTGCACCGCGAGTGGCTGGTTCAGCTTGCGCGGGCGCGCGGATCGCTCGGACGGCTCGGGTTGAGGCTCAATCCTTATCATCGTTACACCATGCGTGCCGAGCGGCGGCTGTTTGAAAGTCCGCAGCTCAAGGCCGTGATCTGCAATTCGCGCATGGTGCGCGATGAAATTCTGGGTTACTTCCGTATCGACACCGGGAAACTGCACGTGATCTACAGCGGCGTCGATGTCAGCGCCTATCACCCGGATCTCAAGCGCCACCGCGCCGAGGTGCGCGCACGCTACGGCATACCAGAGCAGGTACCATTGTTCCTGTTCGTGGGCTCGGGGTTTGAGCGCAAGGGAGTCGCGACCCTCGTTGAGGCCATGGCGCTGCTGCCGCAGGACGCGCACGCCCTCATCGTTGGGCGTGACAAGCACATCGCGCGCTTCGTCCAGCGCGCCAATCGTCTCGGCCTCGACAAGCGGATCCTTTTTCTTGGCCGTCAGGCGGACGTCAAGCCGTTCTACGGTGCCGCCGATGCGCTCGTGCTGCCGACACTGTACGATCCGTTTCCCAACGTTGCCCTTGAAGCCATGGCCGCTGGCCTGCCGCTCGTGACCAGCCACAAGTCGGGAGCTGCCGAGCTGCTTGTGGAAGGCAAGAATGGGTTTGTGTGTGACGCGCTCGATCGAGTGGCGCTCGCCGGGCACATGGCTGCATTGTGCGAGCCTCAAACCGCTTCTCGCATGGGTGGCGCTGCACGTGAGCTCGGCCAGTCGCTGAGTGACGAGAAGATGAAACAGCGGATGATGGCCCTGTATCACGATTTGGTCGGGACTGTGCAGTCCAGTACGTCGGTATCCGCCTGATCGACATGTGGACGTGGCTCGCCAACCGTCGTCTGCGAAGAGCGGGATCGTGCAGCGCGCCGATAACCGCCGAAGAGCTGGGACGCGCTCGCTCCGTGCTGTTCGCCGTCTTTTCTCGCTACGGCGATAGCGTGATTACCTTCAAGGTGCTCGAGGAGTTTTTGCGCCGCCATCCGGACAAGCGCTGCACGTTGGTAACGACCCCACAGGCCCTGCCGTATGCGCAAGCGATCATTCGCTCCAACGTCAAGCACTATGCGCTCGACAAACGTCGCAGCGTAAAGACTATCGCACGGCTGTTCTTCGATCTTCGGCGCGATCCACCGGACTTCGGCTTCAATCCGTGGAGTTACGGCAAGGAATCGCAGGCGCTGATCAGCTTCGCACGGCGCTTCTACCTGTTTACCGACTTTGGCACGACGTCTGAATGGCGCAACCACTATCAACGAGTCCGCCAGTACCTGCACCTGCCAGACCCACCTGTCGAGGCGCATCCCGGGTCGGTTGGTGGCGTCCGACAGATCGTGGTTGCGCCGTTCTCAACGGATCAGCGTCGCAGCCTTTCGGCTGAAGATGCAGCGCGACTGCTGAAACTCCTGGAAGCGCGTTTTCCCGGCGCGCATTTTACCCTCGCGCTGTTCCCGCATGAGACGGGCGCGGTCAACGGTCTATCGGCCGCGCATTTCCTGTTCGGCAAAGCAGTTTATTGCGCTCCTTCGAAGCGCCGATCTGTTCGTGGGCGTCGATTCCGGTCCGCTGCACGTGGCCGATGCGCTCGGCGTTCCGTCCCTGGGCCTGTTCGGGCCGACTCCCCCCGAGCGCGTTGTGGACCGGCAAACGCGCGTCATGCCGCTACGCGTGCCCGGGCTCGCGGGCTACCTGTGCGACATCTCCAGCTGCGCCGATCCCGTCTGCCTGCATCAGCTGGCCGCAGGTACGAGCCTGCCAGATCCGGTCGCTATCGATTTCGAACGCGTGCCTCGCGCCGAGACGGCGCAGTGTCGCGCTGTGGAGCACCAGAAGCACAAGCCACTGTGAATAGCGAATAGTCACGAATCGTACCCGCGCAAGAACAAACGATTAGTCGCCACATGAAGAACCCATTCGCCCAACGGTACGAGCGCCGAACGGTTGCGGAGTACAATTCGAGTAGATCATCGGCACCCGATTCCCTCTCTCGCCCGCCCCCGCAGGTATGACGATGAAGTTGTTCCGATTCACACAGTTGTGGGCCTGGCTCGCCGTGGCGACCCTCGCCGCCCTGTTCTTTGTCTGGCCCGTCACACACACCACCGGTATAAGAAATGCATTGCTGGTTCTGTGTCT
>LJVB01000034.1:0-16806 GCA_001304215.1 Acidithiobacillales bacterium SM1_46
GGCGCTAGCGTAGTGTTCCCTGCGACGCCGCTCTGTTGGGATGTCCACTGCGTTCCGAAGACCATGCCTGCGATAGCAGCTGGTACCCAGTTAGCACCGTCCCACTCCAGTACGTCGCCGAGTACTGGCGGAGTCGTCGTAGTATCGACGTCACTGTGAGTGTCAATCGACCCGTCGGCGGACACCTTCGCGGTGTTTGCGACGACTGCGGGGTTTGTATTGATCTGCGTCGTGACGTCATCTTGCGTACCCGGTAAGACGTCATCGTTCTCACCATTCAGGTAGGCAAGCGTTGCAGTAACGTCGATGCCAGCCTGCGAGCCAGCCTCGGTCAGGATCTCCGTGATATCCCATGTGTTGATTTCTTCCGGAGCGCCACCGTCACCTGCATCGATGCGGATGTTGGTGCCGCCCGGATTCGAAAAGACGAGGTAGTTCAGGTTCCATGTCCCGTAACCCTCGATGACCATTTGTGTGGACGCGACGTCCCGATACATGCGTGGCATTAGCTGATCCTCCAGACCTCGATAGTTGCATCCCAGATGCTCGACCGAATAGTTGCCGTGTCAGTTCGGTAGTCGAGCGTCAGGGTGTGATTCCCGTTCAAATTCAAGTAGTGCAACCTGTGTGCCAAATATCTTTGCGTAGTGCCTGTGCCATCGGGATCTGTGCCTGCTGCATCCTTCGGCTCCTGTTTGTGGATCTGACCAACGTTGACGGCATCGAGTTGAAATCTCGCTTCGAAGTCGTTGGATGTCGCGTCATGGTTCCACCCATACTGTACTGCAACGCGGTAGACCCCTGCGGGCAGGCCCACCAAGTTCAACGTCACCTTGTTCTGAAACGTAGTTGACGTCGTTGTGCTAATTGCGAGGGATTCGGCGCGGTTGAACTGCGTACCAAACACACCCGCAGGCACGGCTTGATACGTACCGTCGTCGGTGAGGTAAAGAGTGCCCCCACCCGCAGCGGTAAGCGTCACGCCGTTAACGCTTACCCCGGTGATCGCGGCATCCAAATTTACAATTGGATTGACCGGATCGGTGGCATCCACAGTGATGTTGGTTCCACCAACAACAGTGTTTACTTGTCCACCACCCCCGCCACCACCGGGTTGCCAGTCGTAGTCGTAGTTATCGGCGCTGAGCTTGGTTAATACCTCGCCCGTTGCACCGTCGTCCGGAATCTGTATTGCTACGATCCCGGAGAAACCCAGACCCGACTGTGCAGTCATGGGTTACCTCACAGAGCTGCTTCGATAGCGTCTCGCGCGGCGACGAGTCTCGCCCTATCTCCTTGTAAGCTCTGCTTCTCATCTGCGAGGGTTGCAGCTTTCTGTTGGAGGGTCTGTTCCAGCTTATTCAGCTCGTTTTCACGAGCCTGCAATGCATTGCGATCTCGATTCACTGCAGAGAGTTCTCGCTGCGCTTGCGCGCGACGCTCCTCTGCATCCGCAACTATACTTTCAGCCTGCCCCGTGAGGCGACCAGCTTCAACTTGTGCCTCTTGCACTATCGACTGTGCCTGAAGACCTGCTTCATCGATGAGACGCTCACACTCTTGACGAGCATGCTGCTCATGCGATGCAGCTTGGGCCTTCAGGCTTTCGATCTCGGCACGCATGTTAACAATCTCGTTGGCACTGCCAGCGAGCGCGATTGCTTCCTTTGCAGATTCCTCAGCCGCTTTGAGTTGATTGAGCCTTCGCTGCAGCTTCTCGGGATCTGCCAGAAGCAGTTCCAAGGTAGCGAGTGCGCTGCCTTGATGATCTGGAGATACAAGGCCTGCCATCAGTCAATCGCTCCTGCTTGGATCAAGTTGAGACGTACGTCTCCACCACTGCTTACCGTCACATTGAGACGTACGGCTGTGGGTGGAAACGCGTAGTTCCCATCTGCATCAGCGACCTGCCCCTGAAGTGTCGGATGAGGGAACCACGTCGCCGTTGCCGGGTTGAAGTTCTCATCAAACACATCGTCGAACGTATGCTCTACGGTGTAGGTCGCTGTGCCGGTGAGGATATCGACCCCAAGCCCGACGTTCGTCGGGTTGAGGTACTGGTCAATAGGGATCGGTGCCGAAACATCGACCCCTGTGACCGTGACTCTTACTGGACGCATAGCGCACCTCCTCTAGTGATTAGCGAGCACCACCGAAGAGGACCCAGTCCAGATCGAAGTTCTTGGCAACCGCTTCGCCTGCAGCGAAGTTGATGCTCGGCTGCACCTGAACTGCGGTGAGGTTCGCGCCGGGGATAACGTTGCCGCCTCCACCGATCACACCGTCAGGACCGCTGAACTGAGCAGCCACCTTGTCGATGCCATCGTAGTAGAAAGCTGCTTCGTACCATGTGTCCGCTTGGAGCGTGCCGAGTGCCGTTGCCGACTCTGCTGCAGCAGCAGCGACCGAAACGATTTCGAGAACGCCCGTAGCGTCTGCACAGCGAAGGAAGATGCCATCCGTCGGAGCGAGCGCAGAAGCGTCCGGGAAGAAACCTGCGAGCAGGGTGAACTCGACCGGGTCATCGACGCGGAAGCGGAGACCAAACCAGACCGGGGCCGCATTGACGACCATGTTGTCAGGTGCGGCAGTCGCCTGATCGAAACCGATGGCAAGGCCATCACCGTCTGCGCCAGCTGTCGTGTAGCGACGGACGCCAGACGCGAAGCCTGCGAGCTGTGAAAGTACTGCGCCCGCACCGATCACGGTACCCGTGGCGATGAGGTCGAGCAGTGAAGCTGCACCGCAGTCGTCGAATCCGAGATCGACTGCAGGCGTGGGAAGAGGCAGCGACGAGAGGACGCTATTGTCCTTGACCGTGCCGATGCCATTCGGAAACTGTGTTACTTCGATGTTCAAAGGCATGAGTTTTCTCCTTCAGTGAATTTAGCGAAGGGGCGAGGGGCTCGATTTTGCTGAGCCCCTCACCTTCCGCCTTACGGATCTTAGAGACCCGGTGTGCCGAAGACCGCGCGCGGATCCGTCCAGTCCGGAATGTAACGTTCCGTGGACTTGTACCGCATGCTGTCGGTCTCGAAGTCGCCTTCCATCGACTTCTCCAGCCCGCGACGCGTCATCAGCTGCAGACCACGAGGTGCGTCCGTCTGGACCCACCATGCAGTCGTGCTGGTGATACGCGACAGGTTGGCCTGACCCTGAGACAGGAGTCCCATCGACAGGATCGGGTTGATGTCGTTGTTGGCAGTGCCTGCACGCAGGACCGACTTCAGCAGAACTTCCGCTTGGAAGACCTGACTCGGACCAGTGACGATCTTGAGCGGCTGCAGCCGGATACGCTTGCCGTTGTTGTCAACAGCGTTGCGAATCTGGATCAGCATCTGCTCAAGCGACGTTTGCGACAGAGCCGCAGCAGTCGTCAGCAGGTTCGAGAATACGCCGCCAGCCGCACCACCCGGTGCAATCGGGTGATTGGTCGCGTTGAGGGCCACACCGTCGCCACCCACGAACGCACCGTTGAAGGCACGGTTCAGGATGTTGGCGCAGAGCGTCTCCTTCGTCTCGATCATCGACTGAGCGAGGTGTTCGGAGTAGATCCGGCCAATGCGGATGTGATCGCCGTCTTCGACGAGGACCTTGGTCAGCGCGAACGCCAGACCGAAGACCTTGTAGACGTAGCGCTGAATGAACAGCACGCCGCCTGCGTCGAACGTGACCGGGGTGCCGTCAGGCATCTCCGGCGCAGCGTTGAAGCCGAACAGGACCGGCTCTTCGTGGTACGAACGGGGAGTACCCTTCCGCTCCGTGAAGACGCCTTTCCACTCGTCGGCACGTTGGTTGTAAATTCCGTCAAATGTCTCGTTCAGGATCGGCTCGACAATTGATCGGAAGTCTGTGCTTCTCATTGGGACAGCCATGACTTAGCTCCTTTCAGTTGTCAGTTAGATCGCTGCGCGAGCGGCGACGTACTGATGGTTAGAGAGCTGCACCTGCACGATGGTGAAAGCATCACCAAAGATGTTATCAGGAGCAGGGTTGACACCGAGGATGCGGCAGTCGGTACCGGCACCACCAGCGTGGTCGAGCGACACGTTCGACAGACCCGTCACGGCGTTGCCACCGAGAGCGGAGAAGTTGAACTGTGCGCCGACGTCGGCGAGCGGAACAGGATCGTTGGACTGGATCTCGTACACCATGTACGGATCCTCGGTGTAGTAGGCGACGATGTCCGTACCTACCGTATTCGCTTCCCAGCGATTGCCGACCCGACGTCTGCCATCGGTACCGGTCCATTCGACGCCCATGAAGGCACCGACGACCGGGTTACCGGGAGCAACTACAGTAAGCGCACCTGTAGCCGGGTCAATTGCGACCGGAGAGAATTGAAAGATATCCGTTGGGAAGCCCGACACGATTGTGCTCTGGAGCTGGCGGATGATGCCAGACGTGTGGAATGCCGGTTTCAACCCGAACGGAGATGCTACAGAACTCATGATGAGAACCTCCGAATTGGTTAATACTCATCCGGAACCTCTCCCGTAGCCGAAGCAAACGAGGGAGGTTCAGGAGCCACTCCCAACGCTGCTGTGCCATCTTCCAATTCCAAGGATATCGTGCCTCGACGAGCCTCACGGTTCATCTCGGCCTCCATCTCGCGGATCTGGCTGCTGAGCTTCTCCTCTTCACTGAGGGGTTGCTCGTGGTGATTGATGTACATGTACTGCTCGTACAGTTCGAGAGGGATCTTGAAAGCCACCATCTCGTTTACACCGATGCAGCCTGCCCACTCACCCGTCTTGATTGACGCGTGCTCCCAGCCGGGAATGTCATGCGTCTTGATCGGCTCATAGCCCAGCCGAATGCGCGAGTGAATCGGGTCACGCGGATTGTCCGTGGTCAACCAGCAAACGTGGTAACCATGGATCCTCGGAATGTCTGGCAATGCAGATTGGAAATACTGCTGGCGAAACTCAGCCACCCGTTCATCGTCTGACAGTTCGCGGGCCTGCGTCACATTCCTGTCTCTCATGTGGCGACTCGCGCGTGCTCCCGATAGATCGGAATTCAGTCTCGTGTCTGTTCGTCTTTTCGCTACCATGATTATGCTCCCTCCTGAGCCTGCCGATCATAGTCGGCATACGATTTCAGGTATTTGTTCCGGAGCACCGGATCGTCCCACACACCCGCCTCGATCATCGCTTCTTTGCGCTCGGGGCTGATGTACACCTCGTTCTTTCTCAGGGGACGTTCCCGCCCACCTGTTCGGAACTGCGGGCCGCGATTCCGGGGCTTTTCCTGACCGTTACCTTTTCTTCGGCCTTGGCCTTTGCCTCCGTCACCACCACCACGGTGTCCGGTTCGCGAATCAAACCGGTTGGGTAATGCGTCTTCGGTACGAGTTCGCAACTCGTCCCAGTATTCTTTGGTCGTGGGATCGAATCCCTCTTGGACCAGTGATCGGTCGATCTGCAGGACCGTTTGAGAATCCTGATCCCGACCTGCCGGATCCCACCAGTCGTTGTCGATCATGAACTGCTGTGCATGAGCGACGTGCCGGGGATCCAGATCGCGTGGAGTAGCAGGCTGCTGACGCTGTGCAGGCTGTGACAGGTAGTGCTTCGTCTGTTCCAGCTCGCGCAGGTTATCTCGAATAGCGTCCCGATGATCGAGAGCCTCTGTGAGGTTCGCACCGTCCTTCGCTTCGATGGCCTGCTGGATAACTTGGTTTGCCAGCGCAAGATCACTCTTGGCCTTGGAGATCCCCTGATCGATGCTATGGATCTCACTGCCCGCAATGCGCGCATCCGTCTCTTGTTCGAAACGGCTGAAGCGCTGCTCCAGAGTCTCATTACGCTGACGTAGGAAGTTCAGCTCACGCTCAGTGCGGTCGCGTGCTTCCTTCTGGCGCTGACGACGTGTCTTGTTCTCTTGACGACGACGCTCACGTTTGTCGTCGTCGTCTTCCTGATCGCCAGCTAGACGTTCGTCTTGCTCGTCCTCATCATCGAGATCTTCATCGTCATCTACATCCTGAGCTTGCTGCTCCAGATCATCTTCGACGGCAACGTATTCCTCTTCCTGCTCGTCGTCTTTGATGTCGTCTTTGTCGGACATGCTTTACCTCCTACAGGTACGCGATTACGTCCATGGGGTTGCAGGTGATCTCGCCGATGAGGTCGAGATCGTTATAGAGCACGAAGCATGCTTTGTCCGCGCCCGTCTTCTGCCGGGTGATGTCGTCGAGATCGACGAACCATTTGTCGCCGCCATACTTCGGCACGCGTACGTAGGCCCCCGGTTGAGCCCACTCGCCTTCCGGCCAGACTTCCAGAGAGTCGCGATTCTTGAATGCAGCGGGACCAAGGGCGATGACTTTTGCGACCTGAGTGTTCCAGAACTCGGTCTCTTGGGTCTCGTGCGGAACCACGATACCCCCTTTGGTGACCTCACGCGGTGACCGCTTCTGAACGAGGACCCGCGAGCCGAACGGTACCAGACCGGGGTCGGCCTCCGGAAATGCCTGCTCGATTGAATCGTAGTCCAGAATTGATCTTGCGCTTGCTACCATGGTCACCTAGGCCCTGTCCTCATCCTCACCTACCACCTCCAAGAACAACTGCTCGGCGCGACACAGGCCCTGATAAGTGCCGCTCGCTTCTCCGTATCCGAAAGCTGTCTTGTCTTTCGGTGTCGCGAGTAGAGCGATGCACCCGGCCTGCTCCTCCTTCAGCCTTTGCAGATACTTCCGCAAAACAGTGTCTTCGGCGGACATACTAGCTCCAACTTTATGTAAAGTCTAAGCCGGAGTTCTGCCGCCGGTCCTCGGGACACCCTTCCCGCGAGGGCCTCCGGTGTCTCCGGACGAGGAAATGGTGCCACCCTTGCCCATCCCGCCGGTCAGATTCACGTCTCCGCCGAGGTTTTTCGTGTTCGCTTTGGCGAGGCTCTCGCCCGTCGCAAGCCGCTTGTGCTGCTTGATTGCGCCCTTCGGATACTTCTTCATCGTGTGCTCTCCTGTTGAATATGGAGTCCTTTCGGAACAGCGTCATCCTGACAAAGATCTGCTTCTCGGATCAACCCGTTCATCAGGTATCCGTGCGAGGCCGGGGGTTCGTTGCACCCTCTCCGGACTTGATCTTCGCCCGGTCAGTCACTGCCTTGACGCCTGCGATGCGCAATGCCGTAGCGTTATCCTCGGCGTTGATCACCTCGCTGGAAGCGATTTTCATTTCCGTACGCTCGTCTTCTGCACGTTCGCGCTCTACCAGCTCTTCGAGTCGAGCAGCGTACTCTTGAGCTTTCAGTGCATCGTCACGTGCAGCTTCTAGAGCCTTCGTTCGCTCCTCGGCATCAAGCTCCATAAACGTCTTCTGTATGTCGTGCTCACGCTGCTCGCGCTTGTCCACAAGGGTCAGCTGCGTGCGTTCGCGTTCGCGTGCGTCTCGGGCCTGATCGGCTTCGCGTTCCTGCTCGATAGCGGCCATCGCGTTCGGATCGACCGGCGGCTGCGGCTCTTCCGGCTGCAGCTGTTGCATGACCTGCTGCAACTGCCCAATGATGGGCTGCAGTCCGGAGAGGACCTCATTCATCGCCGGGACCACATCAGCCGACTGGTACGCAAGGGTCTTGTCCATCTCCTTGCGCACCTCTGGATCCCGCATCTTCATCATCTGCGAGAACTGGTCATCGTCCATTCCACTTGCCGCCTTGAGCAAGTCAACGTTGTACGACACGTAGTAAAGCGCCACGTGTTCGACAATGTGCCCCATCAGCATGGGGACATAGCGTGGCGCAATAAGGGGGTTCATGCCCAGCGCAGGAGACATCGCGTAATCGAGATGCACCTGCAGGTGAGCGAGATGATCCTGTGCGGGGAATGCAGCGACCGGTCTCCCCATGGTCATGGCTGCATTCTCGTTCACAGCATTCGTCTCCTCCGGAGTGTCGTCCGGTAGGAGCAGCTCATCAGGGTTCGGGATCTTGGTGCGCTCAAGGATTCGTTTCTCGACCTCCTTGACGTTGTAGATCTCCGGCATCTGGGCAGCGCGATCAGCGATGATCTGCAGCTGCGCCATGCGCTGAACGTCAGAGAAGATCTCCGGATCAGCGACAGGGAGCACGTCGTAAGGCGGATCGAAGTCACGCCGGTATGCCAGCAGCTCCCCATGGTCGTCTTCCAGCTCCTCTTCGTCGAGGTACATCCTGTTGATGCGGCACAGGATGCTCAGGACCTTGTCCATAGCTTGGAACATGCGCAGGTGAATTGCGCTGAAGACAGTCATGCCTTCTTCGATCAGGGCGAGCGTTGTGCCAACAGGCATCTCGGTGCTCTGCTCGCCCAGCTTCTCGAATGTCGTCTGTACGATGCCTCGGCCCAGTCCGTCCACGACGCCCAGCAGTTCGAGCAGGACGTTCGACGGTGGGTTGAACGGCACCGGCATGATCAGCTTGCGGATATCGTCGCCAGCTACGCCGCCTTCTACCTCGGTGATGGCAGCAACGTTCAGCTCCTTGCTCTGGCCGCTGAAATTCGCGCCCTTGAGGCGTAGCAGCGTGGGCAGGTTGTTCATGTGCGCAGAGTCGAGTAGTGCTCGCAGTGCGCCGGTAGCAGCTCCGGAGAGGGATCCGATCATCTGGCCGAGGCCGACAGATCCTGCGCCACGCCATGGAATGAACGGGAACTCGACTGCCCAGTCGAGCTTCAGTTTGTGATCGTCGTCTTCCTCCCAGTTGCGATTGATCGCGCAGATCTTCTTGGAAGGGCCGTGAATGGTGATGCGGTAGGGAGAGTATTTCTTGCCGTCTTCGAGTTCGTCGGAGTAGCAGTTGACTTCGTAGATGTTGTGCAACCCATCCTCGTTGAATGGTTGCAGCTTCTCTTTGCCTTCGACGGCGTCGGTTGCTTTCTCTGGACGGGATTCTTCTTCGGTGGCGGCTGTCTTGACTAGGTGGGTGCCAAGATCGGAATACATGCCTCCCCGGACGCGCTGTTCGTACTCGAACTCTGTGATGTGCTCAACGAAAGTGACACGGTCAGAGGTATAGAAGTTCGAGGCCGCGTAGGGGATGTAGACGTCGTCACTGGGCCAAAATTGTGGCACAGGGCGTCTCTTCTGATCATCCCAGACGAGTCGCATGTACTGCGACCCACCCAGCGGCGTCTGCGAAAGGAGCTGTTCCAGCTCCGTTCTGAAGTCGGGCATCTGCTTCAAGAACTGCCAGTTCATGTAGTTCTTGACGCGGTCAGCTTTGCGGAAGCGATCTACGTCCGGGTTGTCACCGGGAACGTACATCTTCACAGGACCGTTCGGGGGCATCAGCTCCTTGATCGCGCGCGATTGGAAATCAACCACCGCTTCAGTGAGCATGGGATGTACCGCTTTAGATGCGCCCTCGAAATCCGCGCCGCCGGGAGTTTCCTTGCCCAGTCCTGTACGCTTGATCGCTTCCTCGTAGTCCTTCTCCCGTTTTTCGCGAGCCTTCCGGTCGCGTTCTATGTCTTGCAGGAGCCGGGTGCAGATTTTGTTTTTGACTTCGTCGTCGAAGTCATCCGCGATGTTGTCGAACCACTCGCGGTTGGGACGATTGTCCTCGCCCTCCATTCGGATGATCGCGCCACCATCATCAGTGTCGATTACATCATCTTCGACTTCGGTGAATGTCTCGATTGCGCCTACTTCTTCTTCGGGTGTCGCCATCAGTTCAAGCTCCCGTACTTCCCGTGCATGATGTCAGCTGCATGCTGAATGATGTTGGCGAACGCACATACGGGGCACCCAGCGTTCTCGTCGATGACCCTCTCCGGGCCGAATATCTCTAGCGCGCCCATGTTGAGCATGTTGCACGCTTCCCAGCAGGGATCGAGGTCCCCTGCGATGAATTTGGCGTTGAGTTCTTCTGCAGAGCCTGAGATCTGATCTTCGAGGCCGCGCTCTCTCAGAGCTTTAAGCAGCTCAGCCCAGTGGCCGTCACACCAGTGAATGCGTTTCAGAGTAGCCGCTTCCGGGACTTCGATGTCTGTCGGCACATCGAGGATCACGCTCTTGTCAACCATAGGGATTCTCTTGTTTCCTCAGTCGTCGCTCTGCGATCTCTTGGGCGCGGGCACGCTCACGAGACTCGACGGAGTCTACCACGGTAAACGGACCAAAGAATTTATCCATGAGCAGACGGAGACCCTGAGTGGCTGTGTCCAGCAGATCGTCTCGCTCTACGCTGCCGGGGCCAACGTAGGAGCACACCTGCGAGATGAGTGGATCCGCCCATGTTTTGAACTGCCCCGGATTGATCTCCGACTCGACTGCCCAGACTCGACCGGCTGCGAACATAGGAGAGACGTAGTGCAGCCGCGTTAACTTGTCCTCATTACCCGGATTATAGCCGTGCGTCAAGATGTTCTCCTCCGAAAGCTGCTGGCGGATCGAGATTCCGGAGGCCTTCTCTTCGATCAGGATGATGTCAGCTGCACGTCCCTGATGCTTGGCGCGCTGCGATTTCGGCTTCAACAGCGTGCGCACAACAGGCTCGTCCGCATCACCGTACGTGTACTTCAGCTCTTTCTTGATTCGACGTACGAGGTTGGGGAAGCCCAGCCAGTCCTCCCACGCATCGAGCAGGATGACATTCGGGATAGGCGGCTTGCCCTGACGCGGCTGCATGAACATGCCCCACACGCTGCACGCTGTCGGATCGCTCTCCATGCGCTTCTTGTCGTAGTTCTTCTCCTTGAACGCCGGGTCGATGGACATGACGATGAAGCTGAACTTCGGCAGCGCCTTGTCTTTGGGCCAGACGCGCCACTGGGAGCGCTTGACGAATCCTTCCTCTTCCGGATCCAGAACCTCGCCATGAATCTCCTGCCGACCAACGCGGGTGCCTTCGTACTTGGCAATCGACTCGAAGAAGTACGAGGTCAGGTTTTCACGGTTCTCGTAAGTGGCACCGACGACGTCCACTGTGCGTTTGTCAGTCTGCAGTCTGCGCACGAACGGAGTCGGCTTCGGCGTACCTGTGACGCAGAGACGTGGGTTGTCCCCCAGACGCAGGCCGAACATGATGTTGTCCCATGCCTCCTGCGGGTACTTCCATGATGCGATCTCGTCGCACCAGACTGCTGCATGCTGCGGACCACGTAAACGCTCAGGAGTGTCCCCCGCGAACCCACGAATGATCGATCCGTTTTTCAGCGTTAGCGACGGCAACGCCTGATTTCGATCATGGATGAGTTGCGGGGGAATGACTGAGAGCAGACCCGTCGGTCCTTCGAAGCATGTGTACCGAACGTCATCGTGCGTGGGGGAGACGACAGCGTAGAAGCTCGGATACAACCATGCCTGCTCTCCCAGCCAGTTGGCACCTGTGAGCGTTTTCCCGAAACCACGACCTGACCTGATCAGCCAGATCGGCTTGAGCATCTCAAGAAATTCTGCAGGCGGCAGCTGCTTGGCGCGTGCCATGCGTTGCCAGCAGATGCGCCAACGCAGGAAGTGCAGATCCTCCGGGGAGAACATCTGCAGGACCTCTGCAGTGTTCTCCGGGAGTTGTTCTTTTATCTCATCGTCGAGGTCATCGAAATCGAAGTCGTAGTCGAATTCAGGAGGCTGATGAACGAGCCCGAAGTTGAGCGAGATGACCTGACCCATGGGTGCATCAAGTCAGCCTTATGATCACCGGCACGTTCGGCCTCGCACAGTCTAGTATGCGCGTTGCCTCTGCACTGAAGTTCGACCACTGGCCCTGCGCTTGAACACGCATGACGAAGAAGTACGTCTTGCCGCACTGCAGGTCGATGGTCACGGTCGTGTCCGGAGTACTCACTGTCTGGATGATGGCGCTCGTCGGAGGCACATCCGGATCGGCAGTACAGGTACCGGGCTGGCGTGGGATAGTCTGTTCGCTGATGTAGATCTCAGCAGACTGGATGTCGGCAATATCGAGAGGGTCACCGACCTGCTGACCGTTAGCGGGACAGTACTCAGTCGGCCAGTCCCATTCGAGCGTGACCGGGGCAGCGTGAGCGAAGAGGGGGACGAGGGCGAGCAGGGTAATTAGGTAACGCATGGTGACTTCCTCTGCGGGTTGACCAAGGGTGCCACGCGAGCGTACCGCAAAAAGAAGGGCCTCGCTAGGAGGCCCGGTCAGTAAGTTTCTGCTCGTAGTATCGTCGCTGCTTGTAGAGCTTCTTCAGCGCGGTGGTCGCTCGCTTCTGTTTGGTCTCCCATTTCTTGATGCGAGTCTCTATTCGTGCAGCGCGTTCCGCAACCAGATCGCGCACCTTCGCCTTCGGTGGCTCGTAGGGCTCATCGCGTAAGAAGCGTCGGCAGATGAGTGCTGCGCCATCGCGCTCCAAGCGCAGGTGACTATCCGAGTGAGCCTTCCCAGTAATCATGCGTTCGAGGAAGTGACTCATGTCGTGGTTGATGTCGTGCCAGCCCTGCTCCGGGTTGACCGTGAAGCCCTTGCTGTCACGCCACGTCCTGCGGTTGCCGGATCCGATGCGCAGCTTGTAAGGGAACTTGCGCCCCATCACCTGCTTGTAGAACGCGCGCACGTAATTCATCGCGAGGTTGGGGTGGACGTTGAGTCGCTGCTCTCTGGTCGAGTTCTCTTCCCAGATCTTCTCGACGACGTTGTTGTAGTCTCTAGCTGTTGGCATTGCTTTTGCTCCTGTTTACACAGAAACGTTAGTTTAGCACAGCTAGCTTAGGATTTCAACGGGAGCGTTGCCAGCGAATCTCGAGTGAGTACCCGAACGCGATCACACAGAGGTGTTTTACGTCAGGAGAGTACTCGTTGCCTTTGAGGTGGAAGTGGAAGCGCAAACGAGGCCAACCGGGTGCGAGCGTCCATGCCCACCACCAGTTGTCGTACTCGTAGATGCGTGCTTGCATCAGCGCTTGCCTGTCATGTAGTCGAACTCGATACCTATAGTCATCAGCGTGAGCACGAGTGCGGTCCATGGGCCTGTCTCTATGAACACGAACTTCCAGATGATGACGAGTTCAAGAGCCCATCGGATGAGGTGACCAAGGAGGACCGGGTTCATTACGGGTTGCTGATCGGAACGGCTTTAATCACTGCACGGACTGCTGAACCGTCCGCACCCGTATCCGCATTCTTAGCGACGCGCAACGAGATCGTCTGGCCCACCCCGTCTGCGATGAGCAGTCCTTGGATCGCAACGTACGTCCCGTTCGGGCTTGCAGAGCCGCTTGTGGGAACCAGCACGTTGTTCGTGATCACTGTACCCGTCGCACTTTCGATCTGGCTGAGACCTCCTGTGATACCCGTACCTGCGTAGGTTAGCACCCCCTTGAAAACAGACCCGGTGTTGATCGTGAGTTGGATCAGGATGTCGTCTGCCGCAGGAGCCGTCACCTCGACGTTGCAGAAGAGCATGTAATTCTGGCTCTGCACGTTGCCGATGTTCGCGCAAGCAACGAAGCCCGTGCCTGCAATCACATTGGTACCGACAGACAAATCCGAATCAGGCAAACCAGCAACGATGATGTCGTTGCCGTTGTCGTTCGTGAACATGAGCTGATTCGAGAACGGACGCGTCTGCACCCAGAGCTGACCCTGTGTCGTAACGTCCGGATCCGCTGACGCTTGTTCACGCATGAACAGGACGCCCATGTCATCGAGATCGAACCCGTTGCCGTCGAGATCTGCGGTCATCGGGTTAGTGACGCCCCCACCCAGATCCGAAGTGGTCAGTACGCGCTCAAGACCTGCACCCGTCGCCAGATTGTTGACCTGAAAACCACCCGCTGCGGGAGTTGCAGTCTGGGCAACAATAGTCGCCGCACCCGTATGTTGAAGCTCAACCGCGACACCGTTGTTTACCGTGACATTCGCACCGTTCGGATCACCGATGGAGACGTCACCACCCGAACTGTTTATGAACAGCGTCGCGTTGAAACTGAAGGAGCTGGGACGCGTCTGGATCCTCTGACGAGACAGCTGCGTCATGCCTTGGGTACCTACAAGGTTCGCACCAATGTTGATCGGGACGTTGTTGTAGGGGGATCCTGCAGCCGGATTGAGTGCACTGGTCAGGTGGATCGAGCTGACAACTATCGGATCATCGACATCTAAGATCGGATCTGCAGCGGTGCCGCTGTTCGTGATGTTGGATCCGCCTGTGACGGAATTAACACCACCACCACCTGCGCCCAGTACGGTATCGACGCCCGTATCATCGGTGAAGACGAGCACGTTTGGCGCGTCGTTGCGTACCCAGAGTTGACCGTCACCTGCAACCGGTGTGACAGGAGCACTTGCCTGCTCGTCGAAGACGATGGCCCGGTTCATCTTCAGGTGTGACCAGCTGCTGCCCAGTTCGAAGATGCCGGATCCAAAGTCTGCACCGGCAATGCCCCACTGCAACGTGGGGCCAAGGTTCTGGACGAACGTCGTGGACGTGTCAGCTGAGTTACGAATGCTCAGAGATACATTCGGCCTCAGCTGAACGTCGTCAGTTGGGTTATTGAAAATCGTCTGGCCTGTGAACGTCCAATCGCCTGAGATCGTCTGGTTAGCGGTCGGGTCAAAACCTGCTACGTCGAGCCGAACCTGAGCTGAGCCATCGGGTTTGTAATACAGCCCGCCATCGGAAGTGAGCGTATACAACTGACCGTAACCAGCCTGATCGGCAGCAGCGGCAGCTCGCTCTTGGATCATCAAGGTTGCTTGGTTGAGGATGCGTACCTGATTGGTCGCAGTCGTCGTAACGATGCCAAATGTGTTGAGTTCGCTTGGAATCCAGATGTTGCCTTCGTTCTCGAACTCCATGAGCGTGCCGCCGGAACTCGATTCGATAGTCAGCTCATGGTTGGGCGTGGACAGTCCGTAGTCGTGACGGATCAGGAAGAAGTTCGCTCCCGTCTGGTCGTTCATGCGTAGCGCGATGTAATTCGTCGAAAGCGTCGAATCCATCACCATGCCGACTGACGGGTTGTTCCCCAGATTGATCTGCAGTGCGGGGGCTGACGATGTCGTGTTCGTAATCTCGAACGTGTTGTCGTCCCACGTCAGGTTCGGAGTGGCACCGAACACACCTGCGTCGTTGAACTGAACTTGGGTATCGGCACCCGCAACGGCTGCGCCCGGTATCGTGATCGTTTTGGTTGCACCCGCACCAGTTGCAGTAACGCCTGCACCGACAAAGTCGAGTGTCGTTGCCAGCGTCGGCAGTGGCGTGCCTTCATCCTCGACAGTAATGCCGCCGCCCAGATCGGACGTAGTCAAAACGCGTTCGAAGCCAGCACCTGTGCTCAGGTTGTTAACTTCCAGACCACCGCTGGCTGCAACGACCGTGCGCGCTACTTGAGTACCAACCTCAGACAGGACCACTGAGTTTGGTCCTGCAGGCGTTAGCTCGACGACATCAGTGAATGCGTAAGTGTTGGGTGCAACGTCAAGGTAGATAACGCCGCCCACAGTGCCTACGGGTAAATTGTCCTCGACAGGCAGGACGTTGAACGCAGCTTGGGGAAAGGAATTCCCAAGCCCTCCCTGAATCCCCTGAACAGTCGCGATCTGCTCAGCTTCCAAAACGATGTCGGCAACTGCCGCGTCAAACGCCGGTTGGCCTCCCGGCCCCGTTATAGGCCCAAGGCCCCCTTTCTGGATGCGAATTGCAGCTTCCCAGAGGGCGTCATCTGAGTTGGGGAACTCCGTGCGGAGTGTTTCGACAATAATTTGCAGCTCATTGAGCTGAGTCGGGGTAAGCGACATCGCGTGCTCCTGAACAGGTCAACAGGCACCCACGCCGATGGAGCTTACCCCATGTTGCCCTAAGCTGCGAGCTTCTCCCAGCTATTCGCCAGCCCATAACTGCCGTACTTCTTGATCATCTTGGCGATCACGGGCCAGTCGCGCTTGCGCGTGTAGGGGTCTTGGGAAGCACAGGACTCCCAGTCGCGCCCTCGGACGTACTGGTAGGCAACCAGTGTTCGTCGAGCTGCGTCACGAACCACGACAACTCGATGGTCGTGGAGTCGGGCGCGTTCTAGGCCGTGCAGTTTTCTTTCTTCCTTGCGGATGATGCGAGCCTCTTCGGCGAGGCTCTTCACTTTGACTTTCAGTTCGATGCTCATTATCAGTTTCCTCTTGATTGATAGATTTCGATGGATATCGATCAATCGGAAACCGGGGGTGCTCTACATTCAGTTCATCTCGCTTCTCCTATGGACCCGCTATCCGGACTCGAACCGGAACCGGTCAGGATTGAAAGCCTGCCGCTCTGCGCAATTGAGCTATAGCGGGGAAGGTGGTTGATTGCGTTTCTCCACCAGCACGATCTGGGCCGGAGGAATCCAGTACTGCCCCTGAGACTCTCTGCACAGGACATGCTCAACGGTGACCCAGAAGCCATTTTGCAAGTCTTCGAGGTTCCAGTTCTCGTGATCAGGGGTCGCGCTCCGACGTTGTCGGCCTGCGATAGTGAATGTAACCCAGAACGGTCCTTCAGCCATTTGCGCAAAATATCACGGTGCCGCTGCCGAGGAAACCCCTTTCTCGCGAAAGAAGCCCTTCTGACAGCGAACCTTGACCAGATTGAAGATCCATGCGCGCCATTCATGGCTCTGGCCCGGAAGTTTGACTCTTTGGAGGTCAGGCGTGTGCCCATGGCGCGTACCGACGAGCTGCAGCTCCTCGCGCATGAATTTGGCGATCATCTGCCTGTTGACGCCTTCCGCTTGCGCCCACTGGACGATATCGTCGGGGATTTCGACCGTGAACTTCATGGAGCGGAGTTTAGCAGACGCAGCGGTCGGTGAGAGCCCTGAAATAGGCCACAGGCTCGGCTTCGTCACTCCGGCGAACGACGATCCAGCCCTCCCA
>LJVB01000034.1:16826-21127 GCA_001304215.1 Acidithiobacillales bacterium SM1_46
CCCTTTTTCGTCGTCACTTCGACGCCGGGACCGGCTCGGGCCTGAATCTGCCGCAAAGAGCAGTAATTGCACTGCGTCAGCTCGCTCATTCGAGGTACGCCAGCACGTTCTCAGTCACGCAACGCTGCGCGAGCTGTTTTGGCAGTTTTTTGCTCACCAGCTCCTTGCGAAAGGCCTCTACGGTGACCGTACCGATGCCTTTCTTCTTTTCGAGCTTCTCGAACACGTATCGCGCCTTCCAGAGCTGCGATTTTTCGTTCGGCTCCTTGCCAGTCATCGTGAGCAGCGAATCGGCGCGCGAATGCATGCGTCCGCCTCTGCCATTCGTCTTTTTCGGCGGCTCTTCGACCGGCACGTGCTCGCACAGAGCTTTGTAGCCTTCCAGTTGCGAAAGGAGCTTCCCGATTTTTGCATCGGGCACTTCGATAGTCACTTTAATGGTCATTTTCATCCTCCGTGAAGTAGTAGTCGTACAGAGCGTCCATGCCCTCCATAACCACGCGAATCGTGCGCTGCGGAACCTTCGTATAGTGCGATAACAAGATGATCAGCGTGCGACGCGGAATGCCAGCGTCCACCCACGAGTCGAGGGTCTCCTGCAGCTTCGAAATGCTCTCTGCAAGAGCATCAATCTGCTTCTGATTTAGTGCACTCGTCATCCGGAAACTCCTTTGCGGCATCGATCATGAATTGGTTCAACCGACCATAGTCCTGCAGCGCGCATTGGCCGACGTTGGGCAAGAAATCGCACACGACTTGGTAACCAGTGTGCGCAAGCGCCTTGTAGTCAGGTGCAATTTCGATTGCCTGACCCTGACACTCACGTTCGATCACATTGATGAGCTGACGCTGCGCTTTTTCGATGTGATCCATGTAGTGCTTAGCTTCTTTTGATTGCAGGATCTCCTTGATCGCCGGAGTCAGCCTAATTTGCAGGGTCGGTATTGTTAATACGTCGCTCATTGTCGCGTTCCTTCCATTCCAAGTAGCTCAGAAAAATTTCATGGGCATCGTCGATGTCCACGCCCCAGTGATCAGCGATAAGACCCTTCTGCGCTTCAAACCACGCGCCATCAGGAAGGTCATCATCGTCGTGAACTGCGCTCAGGTACCCGTCGAGGTAGTACATGTCATCCAACGGATTCGCAGGACGGTCACTCATGATTTTTCAGGGGAGCCGCCTTCTCCCATGCCTCGATGTCCTCAGCGTAAAAGTCGAGCAACTCTTGGTAGCGCGGGTGATTCTCGACTTCGGGCTTCACGATCATCGTCTTGTTGAGGTGCGGCAGCTCGACACCCGCCAGATGCGTCGTGCCTTCGAGCCGGTACAGCTGCAAATGCTTCACTGCACGGTGTTGTTCGAGCTGACCCCAGCAGTGCGGCGAACGAACGCCTTCAACATCGTCGAGCACGCCATTGATGTACTCGTCCATGGGCATCGGGCCAATCTCGACGAAGCCAGTTTCAGGATCCCGGATTTTTTGATCAGGCAAGATCACTTGCGCGCTGCGGAATCGCTCGATGGGGTTCTTCAGAAGCAGCGTACAAGTCTCCGGAACCTCGTCCAATGTCTTCGCACCGTTGTTTAGCGCAAGAAACGCAATCGACGTGCATCCCGCGCGCCAACAATACGTAAAGTTGACGCCGTTCAGCTCGTAGTACGCGACAACAGGGATGTCCTGTGGGTGTTGGTGCATGATGATCTCCTAGAGCAGAGCGCGCAGGATGATCTGCGTCGCCTTAGCCTGTGCAATCGCGTCGTCCTTGGCATCGTGCTTGTCGATACCCTCGTACGCGCTCTGGTAATCGATGCCACGCTGGTGCGCGAGTGCCTTCAGCGTGCGGAAATCGCGTTCGGTCCTGTAGTGCATCGGAAACTTCACGCCGCACTCGTCGAACAGGTGGCGCAAGATGATCAGATCGAACTGCGGAGGGTTCGCCCAGATCTCCTTGGCGTTCTTGTAGATCCCGCAGAAGCGCGCGAGCATGTCGCATGCAGCCCAAGGAGGCAGCGTGCCGGAAAACATCTTCTCGCGCACATGCGGCTCCTGCTCAGACCACCACCGAACCGTCTCGGGGTTGCGATGCCCAATGGCTAGCGCAGGATCGATCAGGATCTCCATCGAATCGAAGATCTCGTGCTCATCGAACGCACAGATCCCGATAGCGATCACTGCCGCGTCATTTCGGGAGCTTAGGGTCTCGATGTCCGTCATCAGTTTGTCGGTCAATTTCGTCTCTCCAAGTTGGGCAATTAAGGTCGAGGTATGCAGTGCGCGTGTCGTAGTTTCCGATCAGCCGATGGCGACATTCGCGGTGCACGCAATACGCGCTCCCCCGGTCGAAATCGCACGGGCTCGGTTTCGCGCACCAGTCAGGCTTGGGCATCAGCTTCTCTCCGGGGTGCATTCGATCTCTTTGATGTCTTCGACCGGGATGCACGTCTTCTTGTACCACTCGTCAGTGATGATCGCGACGCCACCTTCGAACGACAGGCGCTTCGTATACGATCCGCCGGGACGACCCTCGTGCATGAACTTGCGCACGGTGCCATCTTTCATGGTCACGACGATGTCAGACATAGCGAATGCTCTCCACGGTCAACTCCCCTTTGCAACAGGGGCAGTACTTCGCTTCCTTGTCGCGTGGGGTGACGATTTTCATTGAGGCGCGACACTTCTCGCACCAGACTCGGATAATTCTCATGGTTCGGGCCTTGTTTTGCTTCGCGTCCATTACTCTTTCCTCCGATACACGGCAACGCCGTCTTCGATGGTCTTGGTAACGAGCCCACGGCGCACGAGCGATTCGAAAATGCGCGTCGTTTCGGAGGGGGTGCTCCACGTCCACCTGCGATCACGTCGCGACCAGCTCTTGAAGACATCGAGACCATCGAGGCAGTCCTGCTGCCTTTCGCCGAGGTATCGCGTCATCGTTTTTTCCGCTTCGGCGCATGCCGGGGGTTGTCGAGTATAAACTCCATCCGGCTCTTCAGGCGCTGAATGCGGCCCCAGCGGAATTGCTTGTCCTCTTTCGAGCGCCCACGCCATGTCGCAAGGCCTGAGTAGCACGCTTTGCAGACGCCGAGGTGGATGTAGTGAACGTGTTCGTCGCAGTCGGGAATGATGCAACGCTTGGATCGGGGATCGGTCGCCAAAATGTCAGCTCCTCATCTCTTTGTAGTAGAATTGCGGTCGGAGCCCCCCGCTCCGGCATGGTGAAATTGCGAGGTTTAAACTTTGCGGGCCTCGCAGCCTGTAAACACCTAAACCGAACGGGGGGTTCCTCACCCGCAGTCAGCCTGTCGTATCGATCAGGCTCACAAGCGATAGTACACACGAGCACAGCCGTGCGCAATAGCCAAATTGAGGGGAGACATTCCGCCGGTCGCACCGTACGGTGGTGAGGCGTACGGCTTGGGCACCACCCGGCGACCGGCGGGCGCACATAATAACACGAAACGCGCGCGATTTTTACACGGGAGCGTACTAGCCGTCCCGGTCGTCCTCATACAACCTCAGGAACCGCTTCCCGGCAGGCGTCCTTCGATACTTGTTCACGCGACGCAGGTAGGACCGATAGCCGCCGATCTCGACGAGCCCTTTCGAGGCGAGGAAACGCAGATCGGAGGAGTGATGCGAGCTGTCAGTCGCACCCAGCTCCATGGGCTTCTCGAATTTCTCGTCATCGAGCCATCTCAGCAGCTCCAGTCTGCGCAGGTGGACGTGATCGGTCGTGCCGAGGCGGGGGATTGATACCACTGTAACGCTCCCGTGGGATAAGGTAACTCATAGTGTACCAGAAAAATATAAAATTTGGAGGCGCATTATGTAAAGTCGTTATGTTAAATGGGAGCGGGGTGCCACCCTGCATTATGTAAAGTGGCACGGTCGTTGCCCGGAGGTGCATTATGTTAAGTCGGCCCGCCCCAGATTATGTAACATGGCACGCCGCTTGCCCGGAGCGGCCCTCTCAGATTATGTCAAGTCGCTTGCGCGCGCGTGTCTCTTGACACGCCAGCGCAAACGTGGTACGCGCGGCATGCGCAACGCGCCACGCTCCGCGTGTCGCATGCGCCATGCAGCTAGCGCCATGGGCCGCACGCGTAGCGTGCAGGCCGCATGGTGCGCGCGTCTCGGGCAATGCCCAGCGCGCCGCATCTCGCATGCTGGATTATGTCGCAATGCATTTGACACGCGCAGCGTGTCTATGCTAGCGGCATTCCACGCGA
Organism: Acidithiobacillales bacterium SM1_46; assembly: GCA_001304215.1. GTDB lineage: Bacteria > Pseudomonadota > Gammaproteobacteria > Acidiferrobacterales > Sulfurifustaceae > SM1-46. The sequence goes on from LJVB01000034.1 coordinate 21,058, forward strand.
GCGGTGCCGTTATGTTACCTATAGCGCGCACGGCGTTATGTAAAGCCGCTGTTCGGGAGCGCCGCCATTC
>LJVB01000035.1 GCA_001304215.1 Acidithiobacillales bacterium SM1_46
ATCGGATTGACGGTCGCGCAAAGCGATTTTTGCGAAGGCGCTGGTACCGAAGCAGGTGTATTCCGACCAACGGTTTCGCTCGGCGCGTGTTCATAATCGGCCGACGACGTCTTTCTGACGCAGGACAATCCAACTTGGTTGATTGGACCAGCACCGACGGACATACCGGCGTCGTCGGCGACGAGCTATGACTTCGCTACCGACCTGTGCAGAACAGGGTGCGTCCGGTCGTTCTTGCTAGCGCTAGCGCATCAACTCAACGGGTTCGGACGGCATCGAGACTTACGACTGGATCGTCGCCAAGCACCTCGGCCTCGTGCAGCACGCCGCGCAGCACAACGGAACTGACCCGACAGCACAACATCAATCTTGTCGACCGAACGTCGATGTGGGGCAAGGCAGGTATCGGGCGGATAGAAGTACCGACTTACTTCGTAACCAAGGCGCTCGAGCTTGCTCCGCATGTTCGCCTCGGTGAGCGGTCCGTCACTATCGGGGTCTCAGTGTTCGAGGACGATTTCCGTGCTCATTCCGTCTCAAGCGTCACGAAGGCGACGGCATGGTCCTGCTCATCGGCGAGGCTGATGTGCGATACCCGAATCCCGTGCCGATGCAGAAACTCACGCGCGGCGCCCGAGAACTCGAGCAGGGGCTTGCCATTGTCATCGTGACCCACGCCGATCTGGCGCAACTGGATGCCGTGACTGAAGCCAGTGCCCATGGCCTTGGCAGCTGCTTCTTTTGCCGCAAAGCGCTTGGCCAGGAAATGGGCGCGCTGTCCAACCTCCTGGTACTCCCGCATTTCCTGTTCGGTAAGGATGCGTTCCGCGAAGCGATCACCAAAGCGCTCAATGTCGCGGCGCATGCGCTCGACGCGCACGATGTCCGTGCCAATCCCGAAAATCATCTTGTCGATGTCGCTTCCGTCATGAGGCGCTTCATCTCGCGCACGGCCGGACCGAGCCCCGAAAACACGGCCCGTGCGACAATTGCGTGTCCAATATTGAGATCGGACAGTCCGGGAATGGCCGCGACCGGCTGCACATTGTGATAGTTCAGCCCGTGCCCGGCGTTCACCTGCAACCTCAGATCGAGTCCAGCCTGCACCGCCTGCTCGATACGCGCCAGTTCGACGTTCTGTGCCTGGCCGTCGGCGTCCGCGTAGCGCCCGGTATGAATTTCGATCGCCGGGGCACCCGCCTTGGCGGCCGCCTCCACCTGATCGAGATCCGCATCGATAAAGAGCGAAACCCGAATACCAGCGTCAGCGAGCTGCGCGCAGGCCTCTGCAACCCGGCCAAGCTGGCCCATCACGTCGAGACCGCCCTCGGTGGTGAGCTCCGCTCGCCGCTCCGGCACGAGACAACAGTCGTGGGGCCGGTAGTTGCGCGCAATCCCGATCATTTCATCAGTCACCGCCATCTCCAGATTCATGCGGGTCTGGATAACCTGCCGGATAATCTCGACATCGCGGTCCTGGATATGGCGTCGATCTTCGCGCAGGTGCAATGTCACCGAATCGGCGCCGGCCTGCTCCGCCTCGATAGCAGCCCGCACCGGATCCGGATAGCGCGTGCCGCGCGCCTGGCGAAGCGTTGCGACATGATCGATGTTGACGCCAAGCCGGATCATGTGGGCGAGTCGCTGCCGCCGCGTCGCGATCGCAGCGCCTGGATATGCTGATAAAGGCGTCGGCTGTGAAGCGGTCTTCCACCAAGGTGGCGTGATAGCGCAGCACGCACAAGTGACTTGGTTTCGCGCAAGGCGCGTGGCGCCAGCAACTGCTCCAGCGCGAGAGCCATCAGACTTTCTCCGTGAACGCGAATGCCCCGCGGCGGCCGATGGAGATCGGAATCGACAACGCGAACTGGACCCTGGTCGAGCACATACTCGTAGAGCGCTTCAGGCACGAGCGGCGCATTATCCTGAATGTCCCGATCGAGCACCAGACCATAGCCAATGTCGCTCAGCAGATTCTTCTCGAAAATGCGCAGCACGATCTCCGGCACAGCGGCGCCGGCAAGCGCACGCAATGCCGAGCGGTAGGCATCGAACAACCGTTCATGGGGGTCGTGCCGATGCAGCAGACGCATCAGCAGCTCGTTGAGGTAGAACCCGCAGTAAATGGAATCGACGTCCAGCGCGATCGCGGCGCCCTCGGTCTCCGCGCCAATCAGCAGCGCGAGATCGCTACGCCCGGTCCAGGAAAGCAGCAACGGCTGAAAGGGTTTCAGCATTCCCTGCCAGGGACTGCTGCGACGTCGCGCCCCCTTGGCAAGCAGGCCGAGACGCCCCTGCTCGCGCGTGAACACCTCAAGAATGAGGCTGGTTTCGCTGTAGTGGCGGCTGTGCAGCACGAATCCGGGCTGTTGGCTGACGCGCACTAATGGTCCTCACGATATCCCAACGCCTGCAAGGACCGCTCACTCGCGGACCAGCCAGCGCGTACCTTGACCCAGAGACCCAGCCGCACCTTGCAGCCGAACAGTCGTTGCATGACGAGACGGGCTTCCCGCCCAACGATCTTTAGCGATTCGCCACCCTTTCCAACCAGGATGGCTTTCTGGCCCTCCTTCTCAACCCAGATCACCGCGTCGATCTCCATGACTCCCTTTACGCGTCGCAGCCCCTCAACCTGCACCGCACTCGCGTAAGGCACTTCCTGGCCATAACGCCGAAATATCTGCTCGCGCACGATCTCCGCGGCGATATCGCTTTCGCTTCGATCCGTAACCTGATCGGCCGGATAGATCGGCGGCTGCTCCGGCAGATAGGCGCGAACGACCCGCTCCAGTTCCGAAACATTCTCGCCGGTTTTCGCCGACAGTGGTACGACCGCGGCGAAGTTCATTTTGGCGCGCAATCGGTCGATCATCGGCAACAGCTCCGCGCGAGACGCGAGACGATCAATCTTGTTGATGACAAGAACCACGGGTTGATGAAGTTGCTGCACCAATCCCAGAGGATAGTCGTCCTCGCCCTTCCAGCGTCCGGCGCTGGTCACCAACACAATGCAATCGACCCCCTCGAGACTAGCGCGCGCGACGCGATTCATGTAGCGGTTGAGAGGCTTCGTTGTCTCGGGGTGCAAACCTGGCGTATCGACGTACACAATCTGGGCATCGGAAAGCGTCTTGATGCCCAGGATGCGATGGCGCGTCGTCTGCGGACGACGGGAACTGATGCTCAGGTGTCTTCCGAGCAACTGATTGAGAAGCGTGGACTTGCCCACATTGGGGCGCCCCACCAATGTCACCAACCCGGAACGGAACACAGCGGTCATTTCGCGTGCAGACGCTCAAGCGCGCGGGCCGCAGCTTGCTGCTCGGCACTGCGGCGACTCGCACCTTCGCCCTGCACGGCCTCACGTAGCGGCGCCACTCGGCAAGCAACCAGAAAATGCTGTTGATGTGGCTCGCCACTCACAGCCAGAACCTCATAGGTCGGTGTCGGGAACGCATGCTTCTGCAGGTACTCCTGCAACTCTGTCTTGGGGTCCTTGGCGACCGCACGGGGATCGAGCGTACTCAATCGATCTTGATAGACGCGCAGGATCGTCTCGCGAGCTGAATCGATGCCGCCGTCCAGACATACGGCACCGAATAGTGCTTCCAGCGCGTCGGCAAGGATTGAATCCCGATCGAACCCGCCGCTCTTCAATTCTCCCTCGCCGAGCGCGAGGTGTGCGCCCAGGTCAAGCCGTCGCGCAAGCTCGGCAAGCGTCGGTTTTCGCACCAGCACGGCGCGCAGTCGCGTCAGCTCGCCTTCGGTCAACTCGGGGTATCGTGCGAAGAGTTCGGAGGAAATGACGTAGTTAAGAACGCTATCGCCGAGGAATTCGAGACGTTCGTAGTTATCGGTGCCCTTGCTGCGATGCGTGAGCGCGCGCTCAAGAAGCGCCGCATCCCGGAATTTATAAGGTAACGCCCGAATAACGCCGGGCGTGTCCCTACTCGCCACTCGCGCGAACCTCGCGCTCGTGATTGAACTCCATCAGGGCCGAGATATTCCCGACCATCGGAACCACCGCATCGTACTTGATTCGGATCAAACGGCTGCGGCCACGCGGTGTGATGGTCATATCCTTGCCGAGATCAACGTGATCGACATTGTCAATCTCGAAGCGCTTCCGCAATGCTTCGCTGATGTCTGATTTCGACATCGAGCCCACGTCAGCTGTACGCACAAGACTGTCGAGTGCTGAGTTAACCTTCATGTCGGCCATGTAGACCGGAAATAGCTTGAGTATCAGGAACACCACCAACGCAATCATGCCGAGCACAAACAACAAGCTCCACATCGTCATGCCGCGCTGATCGTTTAACGTCCTCATCACGTTTCTCCCGTCTCTGACTTACTCAAGTTACCTGATTGTATTGCCGATTCGGTTCCACACGATTCTCTGCCAGAACCATTCGGGTTGATCGGTATGATCCCAACTGAACCAGACCAGGAACGCCCTCCCGACCAGATTCCGGTCGGGCACGTAGCCCCAATAGCGGCTGTCATTGCTGTGGTCCCGGTTATCGCCCATGACAAAGTAGTGCCCCTCCGGAACCGTGATCTCGACCGCCCGATCTGGCCGGTCGCTCAGCAGGATCTCATGCGAAACGCCGTCGAGATTCTCCGTGACCTGCGAGATTTGCCCGGTCAAGTCGCCGCCACCCGCATACGACCGTGGATCCGACTGTTCCATGGGCTTCCCATTGATGTAGAGCCGCTTGTCCTTATATAGAACACGGTCGCCCGGAATACCAACCACACGCTTGATGTAGTTGACGGTTGGCTCGGTCGGGAAGCGAAAAACCATTACTTCCCCGCGTTTCGGCCCGCCCAGATCGATGATCTTCTTGTTCACGATCGGCAAACGGATGCCATAGGCAAACTTATTCACCAGGATAAAATCGCCGATCAGCAAGCTCGGCAACATCGATCCCGACGGAATCCGGAACGGTTCTACCAGGAACGAACGCAACAGAAACACGATAAGGATGACCGGGAAAAAGGCCCGGGCATATTCCACTACCAGCGGCTCCTTGCCGCCCTTGCGGGCCTTGGCGCGACCCGGCGCCCAAAGCAGATAATCCAGGGCCCAGATGGCTCCCGTCGCCACCAGCAAGATGAATAGAACCAGAGCGAAATCCATGATTATTTTCCGTCCACTCGCAGCACGGCCAGAAATGCCTCCTGCGGAATCTCTACCGATCCGAACTGCTTCATGCGTTTCTTGCCTTCCTTTTGGCGCTCAAGCAGTTTGCGCTTGCGTGTGATGTCGCCGCCGTAGCATTTTGCGGTTACGTTCTTGCGCAGGGCCTTCACCGTCTCGCGCGCGATAACTTTTGATCCGATTGCCGCCTGAATGGCCACATCGTACATCTGCCGCGGGATCAACTCACGCAACTTGGCGGCAAGTTCGCGGCCCCGATACTGTGCCTGGTCGCGGTGCACGATGATCGATAGCGCATCCACCTTGTCGCCATTTATCAACACGTCGAGTTTAACAAGATCGGTGGTACGAAATTCCAGGAAGTCGTAGTCGAGCGACGCGTAGCCGCGCGAGACCGATTTCAGTCGATCGAAGAAGTCCAGCACTACTTCGTTCAGTGGCAGCTCGTAAGTAATGATTGCCTGGCGGCCATGATAAATCATATTGCGCTGAATACCGCGCTTCTCGACGCACAGCCCGATTACGTCCCCCACGTAGTCCTGCGGAACGAGAATCGTGGCACGGATGATTGGTTCCCGGAACTCTTCAATCGCCGCGGCCTCCGGCAATTTTGCCGGGTTCTCGATCTGTAGGATCTCGCCCTTCGTGGTGACAACTTCATAGATTACGGTCGGCGCCGTCGTGATCAGGTTCAGACCGTATTCCCGCTCCAGCCGCTCCTGGATGATCTCCATGTGCAGCATGCCGAGAAACCCGCAGCGAAACCCGAAACCGAGCGCCTGCGAGGTCTCCGGTTCGAAATGCAGGGAGGCGTCATTGAGCTGCAACTTGCCCAACGCGTCACGAAACGACTCGTAGTCCTGCGCATCGACCGGATACAGGCCGGCAAACACGCGTGGCTTGATCTCCTTGAAACCCGGCAACGGCTTTTCGGCCGGACGGTTGGTGTGCGTGATCGTATCGCCCACGCGTGCACTGCGGACATCCTTGATGCCGGCAATGACATAACCGACCTCCCCCACTGCCAGCTCATCGACCGGTCGGCGCTTGGGCGTAAAAACGCCGATCTCATCGACCTGATAGTCCCGGCCGGTAGCCATGAGACGCACCTTCTCCTTGGGGCGCAGTACTCCATCAATCACCCGCACTAGCGAAACGGTACCGAGATAGTTGTCAAACCAAGAATCAATGATCAGCGCCTTGAGCGGCGCACCAGTATCACCCTTTGGTGCCGGGATGCGCTGCACGATTGATTCCAGAATATCTGCAATACCGACACCGGTCTTGGCACTGGCACGGACGGCGTCATGCGCGGGAATACCAATGATATCCTCGATTTCGGAGATCACCCGATCGGCATCGGCAGCCGGCAGATCAATCTTGTTCAGCACTGGCAGGATCTCGAGATTCAGTTCCGATGCCGTGTAACAATTCGCCACTGTCTGCGCCTGTACCCCTTGCGAGGCATCCACGACCAGCAGTGCGCCCTCGCAGGCCGTGAGGGAGCGCGACACCTCGTAAGAGAAGTCCACGTGACCGGGCGTATCGATCATATTCAGTCGATAGACCTGGCTATCACGCGCTCGGTAATCAAGCGCGACACTTTGCGCCTTGATGGTGATGCCGCGTTCGCGCTCGATATCCATGGAATCGAGCACCTGCGCCTGCATCTCGCGCCGCTCAAGCGCACCGCAATGCTCGATAAAGCGATCGGCCAGCGTCGATTTGCCGTGGTCGATATGCGCGATGATCGAGAAGTTGCGGATGTTCCGCGGATTCCAACCACTCATGGGGATCTTTCAGCTCTTGTACGGGCGGCTCGCAATGGTACGAAAAAAGGCGCCCGAGGCGCCTTTCTGCTGGCGGAGCAACCGCCCAGTGCCAGCCACTAAGTTGCATTCTGGTGCGTAAGCATACCGGATTCCGCATCCGCTATAAATCACGGGGCGGGGCCGGCCCCGCGCACCGCCACGAAGCTTGATAAGTTTCCGCGTCGAATTCGAACCAGCACCGGCCGGGCCTCTGAGGCACGGGCAAGCAGCCGCTCGGACTCCGCTACCGACGAGAGCAGTTGTCCGTCTACCTCGACCAGCACGTCACCTGCTGCCAAACCGGCATCGAGTGCGTAGCCGGGATGCACCCTGCGCACCAGCACGCCCTTTTCGGGCGCCAACCGATCGCGGGTGGCCAGGTCGAGTTCCGTTAACTCCAGCCCCAAGCCCATACGCGTGACCACCGGCGGGGGTCCCGGTATGGCAGACGGAGGCTCGCTCAATTCGCCCACTCTTACGGCAATGGATTTGCGTCCTTCGCCGCGCCGAATGATGTCCATGCGCGCCAAGGCCCCCGGCGCACTGAGTCCCACGCGGGGCGCAAGCGCCGCCGAGTTCGTGATTGCTTGCCCTTCATATGCCAGCACAATGTCGCCACGGCGCAATGGCGACTTTGCCGCCGGCCCCGCGCCCAGAATGTCGGACACCAGTGCGCCACGCGGCGGGAAAAGATCGTAGGCCGCGGCGATGTCGCGCGACACCTCCTGCACGTTGATGCCGAGCCAGCCTCGTCGTACAAAACCATTGCGCTTCAACTCATCGGCGATGCGAGTCGCGACATCAATCGGGATCGCAAACGACACCCCCATGAATCCGCCTGTCCGGCTGAAGTTCTGCGAGTTGATGCCAACGACCTCGCCGCGCAGATTGAACAGCGGACCTCCCGAGTTGCCGGGATTGATCGCCACATCCGTCTGGATAAACGCCATGTAGGGCTCTCCGGGCAGACTGCGCCGAGTCCCCGATACAATGCCCGCGGATGCCGAGCTTTGAAACCCAAATGGGGATCCGATGGCCAGCACTGGCTCGCCGACACGAAGCTTGTCGGCATCGCCACTGATAGCGGGCGTCAGTCCCTTTGCCTCAATCTTGAGCAAAGCGATATCGCTGCGTCGGTCCAAACCGATCACGCGCGCGCTGTATTCGCGGCGGTCGGCCAAGCGCACCTGAATGAGTGTCGCGCGCTCAATGACATGCGTGCACGTGAGCACATATCCATCGCCCGAAACGATCAGTCCTGATCCGAGGCTGAGACCCGACGCATCGTCACTAGCGCGCCGAGCGGCTGCATCCGCGTGCTGCGGCGTTGGCTTGGTAGCGGCAACGTTGACGACAACCTGCCCCTGCTGCTCGACCAACCGGCTGAAGTCCGTCGCGGCGCGCGCAAAAGCGGGCTGCGAAAAGATAACCGACGGCATCAGGCCGGCAACCAACACCACGAATCCCCTGCTGCGGGGGCTACAAACCATCACGGACTCTGACGGACCGCGCCTGCAATGAGCTCAACGGTCGCAACCGGCACCTCGCCGACGGCAGTAACAAGGTGATCGTCTACGCGCGCGCCGAACGCATGCACCGCTCCCACGTGGCTCGCGCCGAGCATTCCCGCTGCTTCCGATTCTCCGATCGACTCAATGAATACTGACACGGTGGCGAGGCCATCGGTAAGTACCAGATGTTCGACGGGTACATTGCGGCGCAGGGCCTGGCGCACAACATGGCGCAACAGGCGAAATCCGCTCGGCACTCCCTCAGCACGCCAGCGCGAGTCCGTTGCCGGCATCGCACCGGCATTGCTGTCGCGATGCCATGTGAATCCCTTGTCACGCGTTGCCGGTTGCAGCGCCGCTGTCGGGATCGACGCGCCGATGACCACGTGCGCAAACATGAACTGCTCAACCAGATCGCCGTTGGCCTCGCGCAGGTCGGCCTGCAGCAATAACCCGGTCTCCTGATCCGCCCAAAGATGATAGCCGTATCGATATTCGTCGCGCGGCTTGATGATAATCTGCTGAGCCGCTCGACCGGTGACGCGCCCCACCGTGCCGAGTTCGATTTCGTAGTTCGCCGTCAGCCCGGAAAGTTGCTCTGGCAACAGGCTGGGAAAATTGGTGTCGTCCGTCCGGCGGTGCTCCACCACGACCGATTTTTCGTCGGGCAGGTAACAACGCACCTCCTGGTCAGTGCGTACGACCTCGCGCGCCGATCCGTTGAGAGAAATGACGCGCTCCTGCACGCGCCCGTTTTCGACGCGGTGGACAATCCGCACCGCCTCGAGCTGGTCGCTGTGGAGATAGACAAACGTCCCGTCGTAGTTAAGGCTGCGCGCCGCGCGGTTGATCTTTCCAAGCCAATCGAGGACGCCGTCAGCCTGAGCCGCCCCCGTCGCGAACCAGAAACAGAGCGCGATCCCGATCCGCGCGAGAGGCCGGATCATTGTTTGGGCTGTTCGGCGTCGTAACCCACTATACGGACATAGGGTAGCGCGCCACCCACACCGCCCGAGGAGGCTTCCTGATGCTCAACGAGATAGCCGTTTAGCATGCGCTCACGCGCCGGCTCTTTCGTGTTCCAGCGGGTCGCACTGACGCGCATCGTGCGCTCAGACGATGCAGCCGGCTTGGCCGCCACAACCACCGCGCCGGACTGAGGTGCCCGATAAGCCTGGATGCCGACTACCGTCAGGGCCGCCACACTAGCAGCTACCGCAAGACCTCCGACCGTGCGCACCGCCGGTCGCCAACGCGCGACAACGGCCTGTGGCTCCGATGCCAACGCGGCGCTCACCCGTTCGGGCAATCCCACGCCTGCCGGCACATCCATCTCGTTTCGCAGCGCGGCACGAATGACGTGGTAGCGTTCCCACACGACCCGCAAAGACGGGTCCTCGGCCATGGCCTTGTGCACACGTCGTTCTTCGAGTTCGCTGAGTTCGCTATCGACTAGACCGGAAATTAATTCACGCATGACGACACCCCTCACCCGTTACCGCTCGAGCAGCGGTTTCAATTCGTTATCGATCGCCTCGCGCGCACGAAAGATCCGTGAACGCACGGTGCCAATCGGACAATCCATGACCTGTGCAATCTCCTCGTAGCTGAGACCCTCAATCTCGCGCAACGTGATCGCAGTACGCAGATCGTCCGGCAACCGCTCCATTACGCCGCGTACAGTCTCGGCAATCTCGTCCGTCAGCGCATGCCGCTCGGGCGAGGCCAAGTCACGCAAGCGACCACCCCCCTCCAGCAGTTCAGCGCTGTCCAGCTCAATATCCGCCCCGAGCGGTCGACGCCCCTGCGATTCGAGGTAGTTCTTCGCCGTGTTCACCGCAATCCGATAAAGCCAAGTATAGAAAGCGCTCTCACCCCGGAAACCTCCGATCGCCCGGTACGCCTTGATAAAGGCTTCCTGGGTGACATCGTCCACCTCTGTCCGATCGCGCACGAAACGCGATACCAGCTTCGCGACCCGGTGCTGGTACTTGCGAACCAGCAAGTCAAAAGCCGCCTTATCCCCACGCTGCGTCCGTTCGACCAGCTTGAGGTCTGCCCCGCGCTCATCCATGCTGCGATCCGGCGCCCGGCAACTGACCCTCTAGCGCGCTTCCCCCGCAAATTCCGGCCCCTGCCGCAACGCCAAAAAGACCGCCACTGCCTCCAAGAGACCGGCGCCGAAGCGCAAAGTTCGCAATCTTGAGCCGAAAAACTGTCATTCAGGGTCCTTCCCGGGCACACCGGGTCAAGTGGCCGCGTATGATAGGATAATCGCTCCGACCCGCCTACCCGTGCCCCACGATGACACCCGCCCGCGTATGCGATGTCCTGATCATCGGCAGCGGCGTCGCGGGTCTAAGTCTCGCGCTGAGGCTTGCTGACCACGCCAGCATAACCATCCTCGCCAAAGCCGCGCTCAGTGAAAGCGCGAGCCTCTATGCCCAGGGCGGAATTGCCGCGGTATTGAACGCCCGCGATGACAGCCTCGCCGCCCATATCGAGGATACCCTTGACGCCGGTGCCGGCCTTTGCCACCGCGAAGCCGTTGAGTTCACGGTGGCACACGGGCCAGAGGCGATTCGCTGGTTAATTGACCAAGGAGTACCCTTCACCCGCGAACGCGGCGAGGAAGGGGTCCTTGGCTACCACCTTACCCGCGAGGGCGGCCATAGCCATCGTCGAGTGATTCATGCCGCCGACGCCACGGGCAAGGCAACGGAAACGACGCTTGAACAACGTGTTCGTTCGCACCCAGACATCGAGTTGCGCGAACACCATATCGCCATTGATCTCATTACCCGACACAAGCTCGGACTATCCGGCGAAAATCGCTGCCTTGGCGCCTATGCGCTCGACAAGTCTTCCGGCCGGGTTGAGATGTTCAGCGCGCGTTTCGTTGTGCTCGCCACCGGCGGCGCCTCGAAGGTCTACCTGTATACCAGCAATCCGGATACCTCGACTGGAGACGGAATTGCGATGGCCTGGCGCGCGGGTTGCCGGGTGGCCAACATGGAATTCATGCAGTTTCACCCCACCTGTCTATATCATCCGCGCGCCAAGTCGTTCTTGATAACCGAGGCAGTACGCGGCGAAGGCGGCAAACTTACGCTGCCGGATGGCACGCGCTTTATGGACGCACACGATCCGCGCGGCGAACTCGCCCCCCGCGACATCGTGGCACGCGCCATTGACTACGAAATGAAGCGCGGTGGCCTTGACTATGTGCTACTCGACATCAGCCACAAGCCTGCGCAGTTCATCAACGAACACTTTCCCACCATCCGCGAACGTTGCCGGCAATTCGGGTACGACATCACTCGCGAGCCGATTCCGGTAGTGCCAGCGGCTCACTATACCTGCGGCGGTGTGGTTACCGACCTGTCGGCCCGGACCGACCTGCCCGGTCTCTACGCCGTTGGCGAATGCGCGTTCACAGGTTTGCATGGGGCCAACCGGCTGGCGAGCAATTCCCTGCTCGAATGCCTTGTTTTTGCCGAGGCCGCGGCCCTTGATATCGCGACCGCGCTGCCGCAGTCAGAGCCGGCTTCGGTATCGTTGCCAGCCTGGGATGAGAGTCGCGTCACCGATGCCGACGAGCAGGTTGTCGTATCCCACAATTGGGACGAGCTGCGGCGCGCTATGTGGGACTATGTCGGAATCGTTCGCACCACCAAGCGAATGGAACGTGCAAAACACCGCGTCGACATGCTGAGGGAAGAAATCCGCGAGTATTACTCACACTTCAAGGTTACTAACGACCTGGTTGAGCTACGCAACCTGGTGCTCGTCGCCGAGCTCATCATACGTTGCGCCATGGCCCGCACGGAGTCGCGCGGGCTACATTTCACGCGCGACTTCCCCGGCGCCGATCCGCGACTCGCGAATCAAGATACAGTGCTCACGCCACCGGCGGCGCAATTTTCAAGCGCACGCGCAACTGCCTGAACGTCTCGCGACCAACTGCGTCGGCGGCGATCACCAGCGCGCGCGACCGCAAGCGATCCTCACACGCGACCGTCAGAACCACGCCAAAGCGGGTAACAAACAGCGTTCGCACACGACACCTGATGCCCTCCGATTCGCTACCCTGAAAAATACGGTAGCTGCCATCGCCAGTACCCTCGAACACCAGCGTAGTGATTGCGGCTTTGGCTGTTCGGTACACATGGGCACGTAGACTGAGGATGAGCGACAAACCGATCGGCAAACACAGAATCGTGATCGGTAGAGCATCCAGGCCTGACAAGCTCGCTGCGAGAACGGCTCCAAGGTGCGCAACACCAATGGTCGCAGTTAACATCACAGACTTGTTTATATTTATTATCAATCGCTTACCGAATTTTTCTCACTAGTCTTCTCACCTCTTCATCGCGTGGCTCGCTGTCCCCGTGCAGATAGCCGAGCAGCTCCCAGTCCGGGACCGTCAACAACTGCTCCAACAACTCACGCTCAGCCTCGCTCAGCCTCGCATAGCGGCGATCGAGTATTTGCTGCAGGGCCAGATCGAGCTCCAGCATCCCGCGGCGGCAGCGCCAGCGCAGCCGCGCCAGACGCTCATCCCCACTCACAACACGCGTCGTGCCAGAAGCTGCTTGATCAGCCCGATGGCACGTGTTGGGTTAAGTCCCTTGGGACAAACATCGGTGCAGTTCATGATGCTGTGACACCGGAATAGCCGGTAGGGATCCTCAAGATCCGCTAAACGCTCAGACTGGGCCTGGTCGCGCGAGTCCGCCAGAAACCGCCATGCCTGAAGGAGCGCCGCCGGACCCAGAAATCGCTCGGGATTCCACCAGAACGACGGGCACGAGGTAGTGCAGCAAGCGCACAGGATGCACTCATAGAGTCCATCCAGACGATCGCGTTCCTGCGGACTCTGCAGTCGCTCGATTTCAGGTTCCGGATCGTCATTGATGAGCCATGGCTTCACCGCCTTGTAGTGGGCCATGAACTGGCTCATGTCGACGATCAGATCGCGAATGACCGGCAGCCTCGGCAGCGGGCGCAGCTCAATCGGCTGGCGCAGGGAATCGATCGGCGTAATGCAGGCGAGGCCGTTGCGCCCGTTCATATTGATCGCGTCTGACCCGCACACACCCTCGCGACACGAGCGGCGGAAACCGAGGCTTGGATCCTGCTCCTTGAGGAGCAGCATGGCATCCAGCACCATAATCGCTCCGCAGTCATCGGGCAGCTCGTAGGACTGCATACCGGGCCTCTGGTCCGACTCGGGGTTGTAGCGGTATACGGAAAAGCGCATGGCGCGTCCTCAGTAGACCCGCTCTTTCGGCGGGAAGGTGTCGACACTGAGCGGCTGGGTGCGAACCGGTTTGTAGTCGATGCGCCTCTTTTCCCGGCCATACAGCGTGTGCTTGAGCCACTGGCGGTCGTCGCGCTGCGGAAATTCCACATGCGAATGCGCGCCGCGCGACTCCTTTCGCGCCGCGGCCGAATAGACCGTGGCAAGTGCTACCTCCATCAGATTCTCAAGCTCAAATGCCTCAACGCGGGCAGTGTTGAAAATGCGACTGTGATCACGCAGCACGACACGCTGTAATCGCTCGCTCAATTGCTCGAGCTTCGCCACTCCTTCTTCCATGATCGCCTGGGTCCGGAAAACGCCACAGTGCTGCTCCATGGTGCGCTGCATGTCACTACGTAGTTGGTCGACCGACTCGCCCTCGCCCTTTCGGTCCCAGCGCGCCAGACGGGCCAGCACCCGATCCAGCGCGTGATTTGGCGTCGGCCGATGGTAACGATGCTCCTTGAGATACTCGAGCATATGGTTGCCAGCAGCACGCCCGAACACGACGATGTCCAGCAGCGAATTGCCGCCCAGTCGATTCGCGCCATGCACCGATACGCACGCGCATTCACCAGCCGCATAAAGGCCCGGGACGGGTTCCTCGGGGCCCGTATGCACCGGGGCCACGACCTGCCCAAAACGATTGGTCGGAATCCCGCCCATGGTGTAGTGCGCCGTGGGAGCGACCGGCACTGGGCCTTTGGCCGGGTCGACGCCGGCAAAGCGAATTGAAAGTTCCCGGATGCCGGGCAGGCGTTTGGCAATGACTTCCTCACTGAGATGATCAACTTTGAGCAGAACGTGGTCTCGACTCGGTCCGCAACCCCGCCCCTCCTTCAATTCGGTATAGATCGAACGCGATACCACGTCGCGCGAGGCAAGGTCCTTCGCCTTGGGCGCGTAGCGCTCCATAAATCGTTCGCCCTCGCTGTTGACGAGATAACCGCCTTCACCGCGCACCCCTTCCGATATCAACACGCCGATGCCAGAGAGCCCAGTTGGGTGAAACTGCACGAACTCCATGTCCTGCAAGGGGATTCCGGCACGCAGCGCCATCGCCATGCCGTCGCCGGTGTTGATGTGGGCATTCGTGGAAGTGCGGTATATGCGACAGGCCCCACCGGTGGCGACGAGCGTGGTTCGCGCCTCGATCAACAGCGGTTCGCCAGTCTCGATTTCGAAGGCCAGCGCGCCCAGGCAGTACCCCTCCTCGTCCAGAATCAGATCGAGCACGAAGAACTCATCGAAGAAATGGGTCCTGGCCCTTAGATTCTGCTGGTAGAGCGTATGCAGCAGCGCGTGGCCGGTGCGGTCCGCCGCCGGACAAGTGCGGGCGGCCTGCGCGCCACCGAAGTTCTGGCTCTGCCCGCCAAACGCGCGCTGGTAGATTCGACCATTTTCGAGGCGCGTAAACGGCATGCCCTGGTGCTCCAGCTCGATGATCAGGCGCGGCGCCGTACGGCACATGTATTCCACAGCATCCTGGTCAGCGAGATAGTCGCCACCCTTGACCGTGTCGTACATGTGCCAGTGCCAGTTGTCAGGCAGCACGTTGCCGAGCGCCGCGTTGATGCCGCCCTGCGCAGCAACAGTATGCGAGCGCGTCGGAAAGACCTTGGATACAACAGCGACGTGCGCCTCCGCCTGCGCGAGTTGCAGGGCCGCTCGCAGGCCACCGCCACCGGCGCCAATCACCAGGCAGTCGAACCGCCGACGCGCGATGTCGCTCATGGCGCCACCCGCAACAATATCGCGGCTGCCCAAAACCCGAGCGCGAGCAGTCCCGTTGCAGTCAGGACAAGCACGCTCAGCCTGAGCCACAGCGGATGCAGGTAGTCCATGAAGACACTGCGCATGCCAATCCAGGCGTGAATAAGCAACAACACGACGAACAGTGCCCACCCGAGCCGCACAAAACCGGAACCGAACCAGCCCCGCCACGCTTCAAAATCCACGGGTGGGCAGACGAGCAAGACAATAGCCACATAGACTGCGAAGCCGGCTACATAGACCGACGTGAGCCGCTGCAGCAGCCATTCAATGAATCCGCTCTGACTACTGCTGCGCGCTCCGGGAATATTCATCGCAGAATTCCGAATGCAACGACCGCGAGAACGGACCCAGCCAACGCCAGCCACGCGCTACGCCGCGCACACTTTCGGTCGATACAGATGTCGAGGTCCAGCAGCAGATGCCGAATGCCATTAAGGAAGTGCTGCACAAACAGCCACAGCGCGACAAACCAAAGAACCTTCGCGGGCAGGGTCGACATAAGACGACGGCACGCTTCGAACGCGTCGGGATCCGCCAGCGATCGGTCAAGCAGGAGGAGCGCGGGGGGCAGTAGCAGAACCAGCAGCACCCCCGAAACTCTGTGAAGAATCGAAACGACTCCCGTAACGGGCAGCCGAATCCGCAGGAGATTGAGAAAGATAGGCCGCTTGTTCTTGTTTCCCATTACCCGCTAAGTCTAAACCTCCTGGCACTGCCGTACACGCCAGTCGCGCCGGTTGCCCCGAGCGCTGCCCGGAGATCCATGCACGCGAGCGGACAGGTACGATGTCTGGACTCGCCCGGTTGTACAGCCATGCGAAGTAAATCCACTTGCGCACTACGCGAAACTGACTGCGGCCCCATCGGCCGGATGACTCTTGTAACGCGAACACTTGCTCGGAATGCTCAAGATTTTGCACCTAGGCTGCTGTCGCGCCAGTGACGCAGTTTCGCGGTCGATACATAAGACCAGCCTCACCTGTGTTTGGTGTGTTTCAGGCGGCGTCCAGCCTGTGTGGCTTCGCGCAAGGAATAGAATAGGATTGAATGTCAATTAGTATTTGCTAATACACGAATATATTAACGATCATCCGTATTGATTGGGACGATAAATAGTTATACAAGACTCCTCGCACTGACGGTTGTGGCCCACAGCCCATGCCGGCATGCGATATCACCAACCACAGGAGGAGCGGACGATGGTTTACACAAAAAAGACACCATGGGTGCTGATTATCGGCATCATCATGGTGGGCTTCGCATGGCTCGTATCGCAGGGCCATCTGGCCGGCGTGCTGA
>LJVB01000036.1 GCA_001304215.1 Acidithiobacillales bacterium SM1_46
AAGCGGCGGGTGATTCATTTCCTTGATTGGCTCCGCGCACAGTCGCTGCGCCACGTCCTGGTCATCGCGCACGAAGAAACACTACGGGTATTTGCAGCGCACGCACGCGGTCTGGCGGATCCGGACCATCGCAGACTGTCGTTCGCGAATGGCGAGATACTAGAGTTCGATCTCTGAGCGGATACCGGCGCGCGCCCTGGCGGCGCGCCACATGCCAAGTGCCGTGAATACCCACCCGAGCACGAAACAGGCCATTACCGACTTGAGTTGCGCCACGGCAAACCACAATGATTCGTGCGCCAGCAATTTTTGCGGATAAATCGCGTAGCTTGGCATGCCGCCAAACCCGCAGGTGTTCCAAGCCGCTACCGCGAACCAGAGGTAACCGCATGCCTGCAAGTCAGCCGACGCGCGCAGCGTCTCCGGCAGCGCACGCCGATAGTGACCCCAGTACCAGAATGTGGCCGTCACCAGAGCGCCGATGGTAATGCCACCGACCCCGAAATAGGCCGGGCTGTGTTTTGTCCCGAAAATACCCTGCACAAGAACCGCCGCTATCGCCGCGACAAGCGTCAGCACCACAAGCAACGCCGTGCGCGAGCGCTGCGCGCCGCTCAGGGAATAGCCCCCCAGCATGGTGAGTCCCGCACCCAGCGGGAAGCCGACCGCGAACAACAGGAACTTGAGCATGCCGGGATCGCCAAACTTGGCCTGGTAGGCACGCACGCCGAGCGAATCGAGAATCGGCGCGAGATGGTACTTGCCCAGAACGACGATCGTGGCCATGAGGCCGATACCAATGACAAACAGCGTACTGGCAGTGCGTTGCGATGTCATATAACTCCCCCCGGATAAGATCGATCTATCATCCGCCTCCGGTGGCGGCATAGATCTGCAGGTCGTGGATCCAGATGAAGCTCACGCTGGTCTGCGCGTCAACGTTGTACTTGCGTGGCTTGAGGAATGACACCGGATAGGCCGCTTTCTCGGTGTTGCCCTCCAGCAGAAGGCCGGTGCCGTCCTCCGGTGTGAGCATTACCGTACCTTCCAGCAGAAACATGTTCCAGGCGTCGCTGAGTCCCCGATCAAGAAGCCGCGCCCCGGCCGGTGCCGCGTACAGAAAGGTGCGCGCCGCAAGCCCGACGAGAACAGATTCATCAAGGTCCTTGAATTGCGCAAAGCGCCGCAACGTGCCGGCATCCACGGGCTTCACCGGGTTGACCAGCCACCGCTCGACCTTGTCGAGCCGCTCGTTTTCGTGCAGCCTGGCCAAATCCTCGGCTGAAAGCGTCAGATCGCGATCGAGACGCTGGTCGCGATCGAGATCGGCGAAGGCGTCGTCCGCCGAACCCTGTGCCATCCAGTGATCCGGGCCCTCCAGCACGCCGAAGCGCTTTTCGCGACGCTGGTCCTTATGCACGATGCCCCGCGCCAACCGCTCGCGCAATCTCAATACCGCCTCGGTCTCGCGACGCGCGAGCGGAATGGTGGCAACAAGATTGACCACCTCGATCACTGGCGACGCCTGATCGGCCTGCGAAGGTTGACGACCGAGCACATCGGCATATTGGGCAAGGCGCGTCTTTCGGTCGAGCAGTACCGGACAGAATACCGGGCAACTTGGAGCGACGTCGCTCTTGGCCTCAAGAAGTACTTCGATACCGCGATACACACTCTTGGCACGACTCTTCTGCTGAAAGCCTGTAAGCCCGCCACCCACCTTGCCACCGACCGGGTAGAGCTCCCGCACCACAAATTCCTCGAGAAAGAAGGTAACTGGACCCCACGGGTTCGGTTCGACCGTCTTGTAGATGATCGCCACCCGACGCCGCTCGGCTTCAGGGTTCGCCAAATACGCCTTGAGAAACTCGCGATTATGGCTGGCGAATGCCTGCGACAACTCAGTGTCGAGCAGGGGCTTGCCATCGGCACCGAAAAAGCCAAGCTCACCCTTGGCATTGAGGACATACAGTCCGGCCGGATCGGGAATGATATCAAGAAGGCTCATCGGTCATGGCGCAAGGCACGCTGGGCCGTGCACATGGTCCTAAGAATAGCGCGTTACAAACGGCTACGCGTTGGCAACCGGTGCGCGCCGTCCTCGGCCACAATGCTCGCCGCTAGCCCCTCCACAAGACTCGTGTAACGCGGCACGACACCCAATTCCTCGCGCATGCGATGATTGTCGATGCGACGGGATTCAGCGAGATAACTTCGCATGCCGGGATCGATCGCCTGCTCGGCTTCGGCACGGGGGATCTGGCGGGGGCGCGGCAGCCCGAGCGCATCGGCCACCTGATTGAAGTAATCGGTCATGGTGCTCGGATATCCATCGGATACGTTGTAGACAACTCCCGGCACACCGCGGCACATCGCCGCCTGCAGGGCCGCCACCAGATCGTCGACGTGGACGCGGTTGCTCCAGGGGGATTCTGACTCGCGTAGTACCGGCAGGCGCTTCTCCAGCCGTTCACGTGGCAACCGATTCGGGCCATAGATACCTGGCACTCGCAAAATCACCACCGCCACTCCCATTCGATCACTGAAGGAACGAAGCTGTGTTTCGGCGTCGACACGCCGCCACGCCCGGTCGGCCATCGGGTGCACCGGTCGGTCCTCCTTCACCCACTCGCCGCCGCAGTCTCCATAGACGCCCGTCGTGCTGACGTAGACGATGCGATGCGGCGGCCGCGCGCCCGCCGCCTGAAGAAAAGTCTGCATGCGCGAATCTGTTCGCCCGTGCGAAGGTGGCGGCGCAAGATAGTAGACCCCGGCGCCATGAACATTGAGTCCCGCAAGTGACGAAGGTTGGTCGAGATCCGCACGCCAGCAGACGGCCTCCAATGACGCCAGCGCGGCGAGCGACGCCTCGGAACGCGCCAGCGCATGAACGCGCGCGCCACCGGCCATTTCCGCGACGGCCAAACGCTGACCGACATATCCGCTCCCAACGATCCAAACCTCTCGCGTCACGCGGACGCCCCGCTCGCTTGGAGTTCGCGCGCGAGGATGATGGCGTTCTCACGCCCGTGTTGTGCCGGGTAGTAATTATGCCGTGTGCCGACCTCATCGAAGCCAAGGCGCGTGTAGACGCGATAGGCAACGGCGTTTGAGGCGCGCACTTCCAACAGCGCCATGCGCGCGCCTTTGCGGTGTGCGATTTGACACAGATGTTCAACCATCTCGGCGCCGAGGCCCTGGCGCTGCCAATCGGGTCTTATGCAGACATTGAGAATGTGACACTCGCCGGCCGCAACCGACATTACGCCATGCCCGATGATGCGGCCAGCGGCGGTCTCAAACACGCAGCAGTGATACCCCACGCGCAGACAATCGCGGAAAATGCCGAGCGTCCAGGGAAACTCATAGGCGCTATTCTCTACCGCAAGTACATGCGGCAGATCCGACTCGCGCATGGCCCGTAGTTGTGGGCGCTCGGTGGAAACGACCGCGCTCACGCGCCGTCCACCACCCGCCTGGCACGACACAGATCCTCCCAAGCCTTGCGCTTGTCGGTCGGGCTGCGCAGCAAATAAGCCGGGTGGTAGGTCACGACCAGCGGTGTTCCGTGATAGTCAAGTTGCTGTCCCCGCAAACGTGCAAGCGGCAACTCCGTCTTGAGCAGACTGTGAGCGGCATGCCGGCCCAGCGCAACGATTAGACGCGGTCGAATTAGCTCGATTTGACGCAAAAGATACGGCTCACAACTCTCAACCTCACCGGGTTGTGGATCACGATTGCCGGGAGGACGGCATTTCAGCACGTTGGCAATGTATACCTCCTCGCGCTTCAGCCCGATAGCGAACAGCATAGCGTTCAGCAACTGCCCCGCTCGCCCCACGAACGGCTCACCTTTGGCGTCTTCATCGGCACCGGGTGCCTCGCCCACGAACATCCAGCGCGCCGTGTGGCTGCCAACGCCAAATACCGTCTGAGTGCGCGTGGCATGCAGGCCGCACTTCGTGCAGCCTCGTACCGCCTCCTCGAGTACCGACCAGTCCGATCCTTCGCCTGGGAACGCTTGTGTGCCGGGCGAGCCCGAAGCCGTATCGGGCGGATACGGCGTAGCGACTGGCGCCGCGCGGCGTTCCCACAACGTCACACCGATGGCCTCAAGGTACTGCCGCTGGCGCGCGTTCAACATCACGGCTCCGGTGGCGGAGGCATGACCGCCAGGATGCGGCCGCGGCTCTGCTCCGCGACCAGAATTTCTCCGCGTGCCGTAAAGGCAATACCTTGCGGCGCCATCAGACCCGACAACACTGTCTGCACGGAGCCATTCTTGAAGCGCAGCAGTCGCCCTGGCTGGGCGTCCTCCGTGATCCACAAGGCACCATCCGGTGCGATGCGAACCTGATCCGGCTCATCGAGGTCTTCGACCAGCACGGTCATCTCACCCTCACGCCATGAAATTACGCGACCGGTCGCGGTCTCCGCAAACACCAACGTGCCATCACGCATCACGGCCAATCCCTCTGGTCGATTCAGGCCGCTCGTTACTACTTCGACTACCCCGTTACGCAATACCCGAACGATGCGACCGTTTACCCGATCCTCGACCACCAACAGTTCGCCATTTGCCAGTGCCACGATGCCCTCCGGGTTGTTGAGCCGCACGACCTCGCGCTGCTTGCCTGTCTTGAGGTCATACTCGATCACCCGTCCCTCAGTTACCTCTTCGGTAACATACAGCCAGCGCCGTCCCTGCAGAAACAGGCCGTCAGGACGGTTGAGGCCACGCAACAGTACCGTTGCGCTGCGTTCCGCAAGGTGCACAACTTCGCCCTCCCCTCCTGCCAGCTCACGAGTGACGTACAGCGATCCGTCGTGCGAAACCGCAATGTTATCGACCGCCGGCAAGTTCTCGTGCCGTACGCGAAATCTCCAGCCTTTTGCCGCAGTAACCGGCATCGTGGCGCTGTCCCCCGCGCGGGCTGAAACATTCGTACCCACCATCAATCCTGACGCGAGCAGTAACGGAAACAACGCCCACCAGTTACCTCGCGAACCGAACGTCTTCATGATCCCTTCATCCCGAATGCCGCCTGTAGCCACCGCGTAGCCGTGTGGTTATGCTTATTCTGACTGCAATTGCGCGAGGGGAAAACTAATAGATGAAAACCGCCATCAAGTCCTTTATTTTTGGTCTTATCGTGGGCGGCCTGTTAGCCGGCTGGACTGCCTTCAACTACGGGCGCAACGCGCCGCTGCTCAGCAACCCTTTCGCGCAGGGCAAGCTGAAAGAGGCGGTGAAGGAAACCACCAAGGAAGTCGTGGAAGAGACCCGCGGCAAGATCCACGACATCACCAAGCCCGCGAAATAATCCGCCCGTACGACGACGCCCCGCCGGAAACGACCAGCGGGGCGCGGGCTGAGGCCTCAGATCGGTTGCATCGCCTGGGGGTGCGTGCGCTCCGGCGCGCCCACCAGTTTGTTCAATGCATTGAGGTAGGCCTTGGCAGAGGCAATCACGATGTCCGTGTCGGCGCCCTGACCGTTCACGATCCGGCCACCCCTTTCCAAACGCACTGTCACTTCACCTTGGGCATCCGTACCGCTGGTGATGTTGCTCACCGAATAGAGCAGCAGCTGTGCGCCACTGCCGATGATGCCATCGATGGCCCGGAACGCCGCATCCACTGGCCCACCGCCGTCCGCACTGCGCGCGTGTTCGCCGCCGTCCACTGCAAGCGTGACCTCGGCGTGGGGCGTCTCGCCGGTCTGCGAGCAGACCCGGCCGATAGTGCTCATTTTCCGCCTCGAGGTTTTCAACCGTCACGAGCGCCTGCAAGTCCTCGTCGAAGATCTCGTGCTTCTTGTCAGCGAGATCCTTGAAACGCTCGAACGCCGAATTGAGTTCTTGCTCGGTCTTGAACTCGATACCCAGTTCCTTCAAGCGTTGCTTGAAAGCGTTGCGCCCGGAATGCTTGCCGAGCACCATGCGGTTCGCCGTCCAGCCGACATCCTCGGCACGCATGATTTCATAAGTCTCGCGCTTCTTGATAACGCCGTCCTGATGAATGCCACTCTCATGCGCGAACGCATTCGCCCCTACGATGGCCTTGTTCGGCTGCACCGGGAACCCGGTGATTCCGGCGACGAGGCGCGAGGCTGGCACGATCTGTGTGGTGTCAATTTGCGTGTCGCAGCTGAAGAGGTCGCGACGCGTGCGCACCGCCATTACGATTTCCTCGAGCGCCGCGTTCCCGGCACGCTCGCCGAGACCGTTGATCGTGCACTCGACCTGGCGCGCGCCATTCAGCACCGCCGAGAGCGAGTTGGCGACAGCGAGCCCGAGGTCATTGTGGCAATGCACCGAAAAGACTGCCTGGTCGGCATTGGGGATGCGTTCGCGCAGTGTCTTGATCAATCCACCGAATTGGTGTGGGAGATTGTAGCCCACTGTGTCCGGAATGTTCACCGTGCGGGCGCCCGCGGCGATAACAGCCTCGAGCACGCGGCAGAGAAAGTCGATTTCCGAACGACCGGCGTCCTCGGGAGAAAACTCCACGTCGTCGGTGTACTCGCGCGCGCGCTGCACCGCCCAGACCGCCCGCTCCAGCACTTGATCCGGCGTCATGCGAAGCTTGTTCTGCATGTGAATAGGGCTGGTGGCAATAAAGGTGTGAATGCGCCTGCGCGGCGCCGGTCGGATGGCCTCTGCGGCGCGGTCGATGTCGCGCTCGACGGCACGCGCCAGACCGCACACGGTGCTCTCGCGGATAGCCTCCGCGACCGACTTGACGGCCTCAAAATCGCCGTTGCTGGCGGCCGGAAATCCGGCCTCAATGATGTCAACGCGCATGCGTTCGAGTTGCCGGGCAATGCGCACCTTTTCCTCGCGCGTCATGGATGCGCCCGGACTCTGCTCGCCGTCACGGAGTGTCGTGTCGAAAATGATCAATTGGTCGTTCATGTAATTCCTCGCTGCCTACAGCCCACGCACGCCAATGGGCCGTCGTGGCTTTGCTCGGTCAAAATTCGGGTCTTGGGCTGCGTATTATTTCGGTCCTCGCCAGGACAGCAAAGTTGAGTGCGCCTAGCGGCGCAGCAGCAGCTCAAGCAGCATCGGCGCGTGCACGGACGGCACGCGGAGGGAAGAAGCAAATGTGACGCTGGACCACATAATACGAAGAATAGCCGAACCTAACGCTCGGGAAAAGACCCCTGCGTCTTCAGGCCCGATGGCGCTTCTCGTGGGAACGGCTATCTGCACGCCGCGTGCGACGCAGCACCCAACCGACCGGACCCGAAGCCGCATAGGCCAGAAACACTGCGAACAGTACCTGCGGCGGGTCGAGGAACACCAGCACGAACACAAGTGGGACAGCCAGCACCGACACGAACGGCATGCGCCCGCGCAGATCCAGATCCTTGAAGCTGCGGAAGCGCACATTGCTCACCATGAGGACACCGGCGGCGATGGTAATTGCCATCGCCAGAATGCTCAGATCGCGCCCCGGAACGCCATAGCTGTAGAGCACCCATACGAATCCGACCACCAACCCCGCGGCCGCCGGACTTGGAAGCCCCTGGAAGTAGCGTTTGTCGGGCGTGCCGAGCTTGGTATTGAAACGTGCCAGCCGCAGGCCAGCGCCGGCCGCGAAAATGAAGGCCGCCAACCACCCCAGCTTGCCAAGTCCGGAGAGCGCCCATTGGTACATGATGAGCGCAGGCGCCATGCCGAAAGACACCATGTCCACCAGGCTGTCGTACTCGGCGCCGAAATTGCTTTGAGTATGGGTGAGTCGTGCCACGCGGCCGTCGAGCGCATCCAGCACCATGGCGATCAGAATCGCCACCGGTGCGTACTCGAAATTGCCATTGATCGCCTGGACGATGGCATAGAAGCCGGCGAACAGATTCGCGGTGGTAAAGAGGCTGGGCAGGATGTAGATGCCGCGCGGCCGCTGCTTGATGCCACTGCCCGTCTTGTCCGGACCTTCCATCTGCTCTCCTCTTTGGGCGGCTGGTCACCGCGAGACTTACAGCGTGGCAATCAGGTCCCGACCGCTGTACACCTTGTCACCGAGCGCGACCTTCAGCTGGGCCGACGGCGGCAGGTAAACATCCACGCGCGAACCGAAGCGAATGAAGCCGTAGCGCTCGCCGCGCGCCAGCCGCGCCCCCGGACCAACGTAGCAGAGTATACGTCGCGCAATCAGCCCGGCAACCTGCACGAATACTACATCTGTGCCTTGCTCGGTTTGTACCCACAAGGCATTGCGCTCATTTTCTGCCGAGGCCTTGTCGAGCGCAGCGTTCAGGAAGCTGCCCGCACTGTACCATCGCTCCCGCACCTCGCCGGCCACCGGACTGCGGTTGGAGTGCACATTGAAGACATTCATGAAGATCGAGATGCGCTTTGCCGGACGCTTGAGGTACGGGTCTTCGGCCTCCCCCACAGCAATCACCTTCCCGTCCGCCGGGGCCACGACGGCATTCGCCACATCCGGAATCACTCGTGGCGGGTCGCGGAAAAACTGCACGACAAAGATCACGGCAAGCCAGAATGGCAGCGCCCACCACAGGCCGCCCAGCCACTGCGCGACCAGCGCGGCGACAAGCGCGATGGTCACATGCCCCCAGCCCTCACGAGCCAGAAGTGGATTACCTTTCAAATGCACGATGTTTGGGTCCTGAAAGAACTCGGCGCCTTTTCGACCGGCGCCGAGCCGATCAGTTCTTGCTCTTGTCGACGATCTTGTTGGCAGCGATCCACGGCATCATCTCGCGCAAGCGGGAACCGACTTCCTCAATTGGATGCTTGGCCGCCTTGGCGCGCATCTCCGGAAAGCGCTTGCCGCCGGTCTCATTCTCGGCCATCCACTCCTTTGCAAATTCGCCGGACTGGATTTCCTTTAGAATCTTCTTCATCTCTGCCTTGGTCTGCTCGTTGATAATGCGCGGACCACGCGTGTAATCGCCGTACTCGGCGGTGTTCGAGATCGAATAGCGCATGTTGGCAATGCCGCCCTCGTACATGAGGTCGACGATGAGCTTCAGCTCGTGCAGGCACTCGAAGTAGGCCATCTCCGGCGGATACCCTGCCTCGACTAACGTCTCGAATCCGGCCTGCACCAAATGCGTGGCGCCGCCACACAGCACCGCCTGCTCGCCGAACAAATCGGTCTCGCACTCGTCCTTGAAAGTCGTTTCAATAATGCCCGAGCGCCCGCCGCCGATGGCCGCCGCATAGGACAGCGCCGTATCACGCGCGCGTCCTGAAGCGTTCTGTTGCACTGCGATCAAGCATGGCACACCGCCACCCTTCGTAAACGTCGACCGCACCAGATGGCCGGGCCCCTTCGGCGCCACCATGATCACATCAAGATCGGCGCGCGGCTTGATGAAACCGAAATGGATAGAAAAGCCGTGCGCCACGGCGAGTGTTGCCCCCCTCTTGAGGTTCGGCTCTACCGACTCGGCGTAGAGCTTCTTGTGCTGCTCATCGGGCGCAAGAATCATCACCACATCCGCTTCTTTGACCGCAGCCGGGATGTTCATGACGCTGAGACCGGCCTTCTTGGCCTTCTCAACCGAAGCTGACCCATCACGCAGTGCTACTCGCACGTCCACGCCGCTTTCTTTCAAGTTAAGTGCATGCGCATGGCCTTGTGACCCGTAACCCACGACCGCGACCTTCTTGCCGCGGATAATTGAGAGATCCGCGTCCTTTTCGTAGTAGACCTTCATGAGGATTCCCCTTGGACGAATCGACTGTTGAAAATGATTCAGGCGCGCAGGCTGCGCTCGCCGCGCGCAATGCCCGAAACCCCGGAGCGCACCACTTCGATGATTCCGGCGCCGCGCAACGCGTCGACGAAGGCATCAAGCTTCTCACCGGTGCCGGTGAGTTCGATGACGTACGTCGTGTCGGTCACGTCAATGATGTGACCGCGGAAAATATCCACCAGACGCTTGACCTCCTCGCGCATGTTGCCGGTCGCATTGACCTTGATCAGCAGCATCTCGCGCTCAATGTGCGCGCCCTCAGTCAGGTCAATGAGCTTGACCACATCCACCAGCTTGTTGAGCTGCTTGGTGATCTGCTCGATCACGTCATCGCTGCCGCGCGTCACGAGCGTGAGACGCGAGAGCGTCGGATCTTCAGTAGGCGCCACGGTGAGTGATTCGATATTGTAGCCGCGCGCAGAGAACAGCCCGGAGACCCGCGATAGCGCCCCGGCTTCGTTCTCCAGCAGGATCGAAATAATATGGCGCATCAGGCCAGCTCCCGGTCTTCCATGGCGCGGGCCTGAGAAGGAGAGACGTGCATCTCGTGGTGACCCTTGCCGGCCGCCACCATCGGGTAGACGTTCTCGTTCTGGTCGGTGATGAAGTCCATGAACACCAGTCGATCCTTGAGTTTCAGGCACTCGATCAGCGCACCTTCGACGTCAGCCGGCTTCTCGATGCGCATGCCAACGTGGCCATAGGCCTCAGCAAGTTTTTGAAAATCGGGAAGCGCGTCCATGTAGGAGTGTGAGTAGCGTGACTCGTAAAAGAACTCCTGCCACTGCCGCACCATGCCCATGTAGCGATTATTCAGGTTTACGATTTTGATCGGCAGATCGTACTGTCTGCAGGTTGAGAGCTCCTGAATACACATCTGAATCGAGGCTTCACCAGTAACGCACACCACGGTATCTTTGGGATGTGCAAACTGCACACCCATAGCGGCCGGCAATCCAAAGCCCATGGTGCCGAGGCCACCGGAATTGATCCAACGGCGCGGCTTGTCGAACTTGTAGAACTGCGCGGCCCACATCTGGTGTTGACCCACGTCCGAGGTCACAAACGCCTCGCCCTTCGTCAGCCGGTAGAGCGTCTCCAGAACGTACTGCGGCTTGATCAAGCTCGAGGCACGATCGAACCCGAGGCAGTCGAACTTGCGCCATCCGTCAATTCGCTTCCACCAGACGGAAAGTGCCTGCTTGTCCGGTTCCTTCTTCGCGGCCTTCATCGCCTTGCTGAGATCGCTTAGTACGTTCTTGACGTCGCCGACGATCGGCACATCGACCCGGACATTCTTCGAGATCGAAGATGGATCGATGTCGATATGAATGATGCGCGCATCCGGGCAAAACTGTTTGACCTCCCCGGTCACACGGTCGTCGAAGCGCGCGCCAACGGCGAGCAGCACGTCGCAGTCGTGCATCGCCATGTTGGCTTCATAGGTGCCGTGCATGCCGAGCATGCCGACGAACAACGGGTCGGTCGCCGGATAGGCGCCGAGGCCCATAAGCGTGTTGGTGATCGGAAAGCCGAGCGCGCGCGTAAACTCGGTAAGCTCCCTGGAAGCCTCGGAGGCAATCACCCCGCCCCCCGAATAGATCATTGGGCGCTTGGCGCCCAGCAGCATTTCGGCGGCACGCTTGATCTGGCCCGGGTGTCCCTTCACCACCGGGTGATAGGAGCGCATCTGGACTTCCTTGGGGTAGACATACTCGCAACGCTGCGCGGTGACGTCCTTTGGCACATCCACTAGCACCGGCCCGGGACGTCCGGTCTGCGCAATATAAAAAGCCTTCTTGATCGTGGCGGCGAGGTCCTTCACATCCTTCACCAGGAAGTTGTGCTTTACGCACGGGCGGGTAATACCCACCGTATCCACCTCCTGAAAGGCGTCGTTGCCAATCAGCGCAGTCGACACCTGCCCGCTAATCACCACCAGCGGGATCGAGTCCATGTAGGCCGTGGCGATACCCGTTACGGTGTTGGTGACGCCGGGACCCGACGTCACCAGCGCTACGCCAGGCTTGGTAGTCGAACGGGCATAGCCATCGGCGGCATGCGTCGCCCCTTGCTCGTGCCGGGCAAGGATGTGCTTGACCTTTTCCTGCTTGTAGAGCGCGTCGTAGATATGCAGCGCTGCCCCGCCGGGATAGCCGAAGATGTACTCTACGCCCTCGTCCTGGAGGCAACGCACCAGAATTTCTGCGCCGGTAAGTTCCACGATGACCTCAGAAAAAAAACGAAAAAGCCCGCCAGCCCTTGAATCACCGGGCCCCGACGGGCTTTCCCCGAAAATCCGGTTTGGATGTGCGAAAGTTACTTATAAGTGTGCAAAGGGTCAATAGCGGGGAGGTCCGAAATGCCTGATTTTTCAGGCACAAACTTCATGAGCTGAGTGGAGAACACAAACTCGTCATAGGCGCCGCCACGTCGTGCCGCCCGGACCGTCTTCGAGCACGATCCCTTTGTCCTTCAGGTCGTCACGAATGCGGTCCGCTTCCCCGAAATTCCTGGCCTTGCGCGCAGCAAGACGCGCGGCAATGAGCCGCTCAATATCCTCAGCCGAAAAACCGGCCGGCGCGCTGCCCTGCAGGAATTCCTCCGGTTCGCGCTCAAGCAGTCCCAGCACACCGCCAAGGCGGCGCAACGTCGCACCCAAACGCGCGGCAATTGCGGCGTCGGTAGTGCGTACCCGGTTGATCTCGTGCGCCAAACTGAAGAGTGCTGCCACCGCCGCCGGCGTGCCGAAATCATCGTCCATGGCCGCGTAGAATTGCTCTTCCCACATGGTTTCGGGAACCACCTGCGCGGCGGGAAGATCCTTGAGCGCCGTATAAAGACGCGCGAGCCCCTGCTTCGCCTGATCCAGCGAGTCGTTTGAGTAGTCAAGCGGACTGCGGTAGTGACTGGCAAGAATGAAGTAGCGCACCACCTCGGCATCATAAGCCTTTAGCACCTCGCGCACGGTGAAGAAGTTGCCGAGCGACTTCGACATCTTCTCTTCGTTCACGCGAACGAAGCCGACATGCATCCACGTGTTGACGAACTTCTCGCCAGTCGCTCCCTCGCTCTGCGCAATCTCATTCTCGTGATGGGGAAACTGCAAATCGCGCCCGCCGCCATGGATATCGAAATGCGCTCCTAGACAGGTCGTCGACATGGCCGAGCACTCGATGTGCCAGCCGGGTCGGCCCGGCCCCCAGGCCGAGGGCCACTGCGGCTCGCCGGGCTTGGCGGACTTCCATAACACGAAGTCGAGCGGGTCTTCCTTGTCCTCACCCACCTCCACGCGTGCGCCCACTCTCAGATCATCGACCGACTTCCCGGAAAGCACGCCGTAGGGACCGAACTTGCGCACCCGATAATAGACATCGGCATTGGGAGCGCGATAGGCATAACCGCGCTTTTCGAGCGCGACAATCATGTCGAGAATCTGCGGCATGTACTCGGTGGCGCGCGGCTCCTCGTCCGGCGGCAAAACGCCGAGCGCCTGCTCATCCTCATGCATGGCCTCGATAAAGCGAGCGGTCAGCGCACCTACCTTCTCACCGCGCTCGGCAGCACGCTTGATGATCTTGTCGTCGATGTCGGTAATGTTGCGCACATACGTGACCTCAAAGCCGCGCGCGCGCAAGTAGCGCACCACCATGTCGAACGCCACCATCACGCGCGCGTGGCCGAGATGGCAGTAGTCATACACCGTCATGCCGCAGACGTACATGCGCACCTTTCCGGCAACAAGCGGACGGAACGGCTCCTTGGTTCGCGTTAAGCTGTTATAAATGGTGAGCATGGCTGGTCGCGTGGCGCTATTCATGAGGTTCAGCCGCCGGCGCCGTTAGACCATCTTATCAGCCGTGCGCGGGCGCGTTCCTCGCCCATGAGTGGCAGAAGCCTTGCCATCTCGGGACCATCGAGCGCACCGGTGAGCGCCGCCCGCAGTGGCTGAAACAGCGCCTTGCCGGAGCGCCCCGTGAGGTGCTGCACCATGCCGCTCAGCGCCTTGAAGTCGCCTCCATGCTTTTCAATGGCACGGCGGGCTATGTCGAAGAATTCCTTGCCGGCGTCCTCGATGGCCTGATGGGCATCGTGCGCAATCTCCAGAGTATCGCCGAATACCACCTTTGCCCAACGCTCGGTATCCGGCGGAAACAGCACATTGCCACGAACCGCTTCGAGGAACGCATCGCGGCTGCGCTCAGGCATCAGTGCCCGCGCAGCGGGCGTGACCCAGTCGCACAGCTCATCGGTGCTCGCGTGTCGGACAGCCTCGTGCTGCCAGTGGTGCAGGTGTTGCTCATCAAAGCGCGCCGGCGCCCGATGCAGCCGCCGCGCGGAAAACTCCGCGGCCAGTGCATCGAGTCCGAGCAGCTGGTTGTTTTCGTAGGTGTGACCAAGGCGGGCCAGATAGTTGTTCACGGCACGGGCCAGGAAGCCGGCCTCGCGCAACTCCTGCACGCTACGACTGCCGGTGCGTTTCGACAACGGCGCGCCATCCGCGCCGACCACCAAGGCAATATGCGCATACGCCGGCAGTGGCAACCCCAGCGCCTGCAGCAACAGGATCTGGCGCGGAGTATTGGTGAGGTGATCCTCACCGCGCACTACCAGCGTGACTTCCATCAGCGCATCATCAATGGCGTTGCAGAAGAAGAATGCCGGCGTCCCGTCTGAACGGCGGATGATGAAATCGCCGATTTCACTGGTCTCGAAGACCTGCGATCCGCGAACCCCATCCTCAAATTCGACTCGCCCGCCATCTTCTACATGAAAGCGCAGCGTCGCGGGCGTGCCGGCGGCGAATCGGGCAAGGCGCTCTTCGGGGGCGAGTTGGCGACACTTTCCGGAATAGCGCGGCGGGCGGCCTGCCGCGAGGGCTGTCTTGCGCGCGATATTGAGTTCATGCTCACTGCAAAAACACGGATAGGCGAGACCGTTGGCCTCAAGCTCTGCGAAATAGCGTTGGTAGATCGCGCTGCGTTCGGACTGCAAGTAGGGCCCAAGCGCCCCGCCGACCGCCGGCCCCTCACTCCACACGAGCCCCAACCAACGCAGATCAGCCTGCAGCGCCTCCGTGTACTTTTCATGGCCACGCATGGCATCCGTATCCTCAATGCGCAGCAAAAAGACGCCATTTTCCCGGCGCGCGAGCAGATAGTTGAAAAGTGCTGTACGGACGTTGCCAAGATGCAGCAAACCCGTGGGGCTGGGCGCAAAACGGGTCTTGAGGAGCCGCGGCATGCGGCCGAATGGTAGCGGAAGCACACCGCCCGAGAAACCCCTTGAGGTTGCACGCCGGACCCGCCTCGGTCCAGAATGCGTCACAGCACGCTAACTCGCTGCTCTCTCCAACCGCGCCGGTGCCACACGCACCTGCCCTGAAACTCCAGTCGGAACCGTATGCTCAGCCAACCGCCAATTGTTCATATGCAAACCAACTACGGCACGATCGTCGTGGAACTCGATCCGGTCAAAGCACCGAAGACCGTAGACAATTTTCTGCAGTATGTCCGCGAGGGCTTCTACAACAACACCGTGTTCCACCGCGTAATCGACAACTTTGTCATTCAGGGCGGAGGTTTTGGTCCCGGCATGACCCAGAAAATCACCCGCCCTTCGATCGAGAACGAGGCCAGCAATGGTTTGCGCAACGCGCGCGGCACCATTGCCATGGCCCGCACGTCCGACCCGCATTCG
Organism: Acidithiobacillales bacterium SM1_46; assembly: GCA_001304215.1. Taxonomy (GTDB): domain Bacteria; phylum Pseudomonadota; class Gammaproteobacteria; order Acidiferrobacterales; family Sulfurifustaceae; genus SM1-46. The sequence continues at coordinate 15,437 of LJVB01000036.1, forward strand.
GCCTCGGCGCAGTTCTTCTTCAACCTCGCCGACAACGACTTTCTGAATTTTACGGCCCCGACTCCGGCCGGCTGGGGCTACTGCGTGTTTGGCAAAATCGTGGAAGGACTGCACGTCATAGACCAGATCAAGGGAATTCCCACGGGGTCCAAACTTGGCCACAAAGACGTGCCACTCTCTGATGTGATCCTAGAAAAGGCACAAATCGTCACACCCGAGTGACGCGTCGTGATGACGCGGACGCTCTTCATCTCCGATCTGCACCTCAGCCCTGATCGGCCGGCGATTGCGGGTCTGTTTGTCGAGTTCCTTCGCACCCACGCCTCACGGGCCGAGGCGCTCTACATACTCGGCGATCTGTTTGAGTACTGGCTCGGCGACGACACTGTCGGCATGCCCGAGCTCGCCTCCCTACTAGGCGGCCTGCGCGACCTCACCCGGTCCGGCGTGCCGGTGTATGTCATGCACGGCAATCGAGATTTCCTCATGGGTAACGGCTTCGAGCGCGCCAGCGGCTGCAAGCTCCTAGCCGACCCGAGCGTGATCGGTCTCTATGGCACCCGGGTAGTGCTGACACACGGCGACCTGCTATGCACTGGCGACACGCAGTACCAGGCGGTGCGCCGGATGGTGCGCGATCCCAACTGGCAGCGCGAAGTGCTCGCCAAGACAATCCCCGAGCGCATTGCGCTGGCCCGCGATTTTCGCGAACAGAGCGAGAAGATCATTGCCGGGAACAAGCCGGAGATTATGGACGTCGCGCCCGCGGCGGTGGACGAAATGCTGCGTGCCCATGACGTGCGGGACATGATTCATGGTCACACGCACCGGCCGGCGGACCACCGCTTCCTACTCGATGGCGCGCCAGCCCGGCGCGTCGTACTAGGTGACTGGTACGATCAGGGCAGCGTACTGGTCTGCGATCGAAGCGATTGGCGGCTCGAAACGCTTCCGGTATCAAGTCAACCGCCGGCAACGACCACCCGGCGGGTTCTCAAGTAGCGGCACTCGCCGTTCGGATAACGGCGAGCCCCCGCGGCATGATGTCCCGATCTCAGGACCCTCAGCTTTGTCCGGTGGCGGAGAAACGAGTGCCAGGCGCCCGCCAAGGATGGCGGAGGTGGAGCAACGGAAGATCACTTGCCGCGATAGTGCGGATCAGGATTCCCCACGCAGCTTTTCAATCGGGAGCTGCGGATAGTCCGCCGGCAGCGTGAACAGCCGCTCCCCGCCCGGAACGCGCTCCTGAAAATCCATTAGTTCGCTCACCTTGCCGTTCGCATCAGTGAGGCGCACCGGCAACCCGTACGCGAGATGCCGGGAAGGGGCAAACACATTGTTGGCAAGCTCGCAGGGGGTCAGGAACTCCTTGGGAGTAATAGCGAGCGTCACGGCCTGCTGTCCGGCGAGAGCGTCGTAGTACTCGCGCAAGCCCGCGACCACCTGTGGCAACAGGTTCCGGGCCGCGTACAGGTCATAGCAAAGCTTGTCATTCGTCAATAGCCGGAAGTGACGCACTTCCTGGCCAGCCACCGACGGAAACTTGGCATCGTCTGTATCTACGCGGTGTACGAGCGATATGGGCGACGCTTGCGGCGTGGCGCGTGCAACAATGACCAGTGTCTGCCTGGCAGCGCTGCTGACGCTGTAGATCGTCCGCGACGCCCGCTCGAACAACAGGTAGTCATTTCCGTCACGACCATCGTCGATGCGCACAAACTCCGCACCGACCAGCATGCGTACTTTCTCGGGCTGCGCGTCCTTGGCCTGCTCGACGTAGAAGAGCGCGGTTACCTTGTCCTCGTCGCGCGCGCACGCCGCGAGTGCGACGCATAGCATGCCTGCCAGAAATCCTGCCAACCGCCTGCTCATTTCGTTCCACTCATGTGTGCGGTCGCCAGCCTAACACCAGATCCATGACATTCGTCCCAGTCGGACCGGTGTTCACGAGATCGCCGCTTGCCTCGAGGAATGTTCCCGCATCGGCTCGTGCAAGCGCCTCGGCTGCCGAAAGACCATGCGTCGCGGCGCGCGCAACCGTTCCTCCGTCGACAAGCGCCCCCGCATCCGCCGTGGGGCCATCGGTCCCGTCCGTGCCGACGGCGAGCAGATGCGCCCCGCGATGCCCCTGCAATTCCAGCGCTGCAGCCAGTGCCAGTTGCTGATTGCGGCCGCCGCGCCCGGGACGGGATGGCAGGCGAACCGTCGTTTCACCACCCCAGACATGGACAACACCCCCTCGCGATTCTAGCAAAGCCTGTGCGAGCCGCGTCCCTGCCTCTGCCGCATCGCCCTCGAGAAACTTGGGCTCGACCTGCGCTTCCGCGCCGCGGGTGCGCGCTGCACGCGCTGCTGCCTGCTTGGCGTCTTCCAGTGTGGCAATGATCTTGAAATGTACCGCGTCAAAGCACGGTGCACCGACCGATGGAAGTGGCGTGCTGTGAGCCAGCATGCGATTCACGAAATCCGGAAGAGCGGTCTGCTCGGGTTCGCTGCCTGCCGCAGCCACCAGCGGCCCCGAACCTATGGCGCCGGGCTCGTTGCCCGGCACATCCGATATGGCGAGACAATGTACCGGCCGCGGATGAAGCATCTCGGCCAGGCGTCCACCCTTGATGCGCGAGACACATTTGCGAATTCGGTTCATCGCCGCAATGTCGAGCCCCGAGCCGAGAAGCCAGTCTGTGAGCCGACGCAAATCATCAAGGCTCACGCCGTCCGGCAATTGCTCGACCAGCGCGGATGCGCCGCCGGAAAGCAGCACCAGCACGACCGCGTTTCGCGGAAGCCGGCGTACGAAATCGCGCAACGCCGTGCCCGCTTCCAGGCTGCGTAGGTCCGGAACGGGATGACCCGCTTCCCGCACCGGCCAGGGAAGCGACACTCCCGCGGCATCCTTGGTAACGACGATCGCGTCCACGATCCCCGCACCGAGCACATCAAGTGCGCCTTGCGCCATCGGCACGGCCGCCTTGCCGATCGCGACGAGATGGACCGCACTACCGATCGGCTCCGCACGCAGAAACCGCGAAACAGACGTCCGTCCGTCGACGGCGGCGAGAGCCGCTTCAAAGCACGCGAGCAACAGCGCGCGGGGCTCTGGCACGCGCGTCATTGCACCATAACCAGTGCCGCGTACGATTGGCTTGGGCCACAAGACCGATAGCATATGCAGAGCCGGTTCATGTGCATTGTCAGCGATTCGCCCACCACAACCTGAGGCGCAGGCCAGCCTCGGAAGTGTAGCCGGTTTCCCGAAAACGAATCCGGCCATGCCGATCAATCACAAAGAACGTCGGCGTCACTCGCACACCCCAGTTGCCCGCCTGCTCCCCGGTGTTGTCATTAAGCACCACTGCCTTGAGCCCACGCTTCTTCTGATGGTGCACGAGGTCTGCGTCGGCCCCCGACTGCATGGCAACCGTCACCACGGGGTGGTCGGTCGCGATGGACTCGATCGTCGACTCCTCCAGGCGACAAACCGGACACCAGGTGGCCCAGAAGTACACCAGCGTCGGCCGCTGTGGCGCGTCCAAGGTAACAGTCTGACCGACGACACTCGTGCCGTAGAGCGGTGGTGCGCGCCCCGCGACCAGGTCGCGCTGCTGCCAGCCGCGAACCCCAGTGACAATCGCGACCAGCAACAGGCCAAATAGCGCCCGTCGCACCCATTTGTTGCGCCACAATTCTTTCACAACAGGCGACGACGCCGCGGGCGATGCTCAGACAAGCAGACCGGCGGCGAGGTCACGCTTCAGGTCCTCGACATCCTCTAGCCCAACCGAAATTCGGATTAGACCGTCAGTGATGCCCGCCTCGGCGCGTTGTTCCGGCGTCAGACGGCCGTGGGTTGTGGTCGCCGGATGCGTGATGGTGCTCTTGGTGTCCCCGAGATTGGCAGTGATTGAGAATACGCGCGTGCCATCGACCACGCGCCAGGCGGCATCCTGGCCCCCTTTCAGTTCGAACGATACGATGCCGCCGAAACCCGACTGCTGGCGCCGGGCGAGCTCGTGCTGAGAGTGTGACGCGAGCCCTGGATAGTGGACGCGCTTCACGGCCGGCTGTTGTTCCAGCCACTGGGCGAGCGCCAGCGCGTTGGCGCTGTGCGCCTTCATCCGTAAGCTGAGAGTTTCGAGGCCCTTGAGAAACACCCAGGCGTTAAATGGGCTCATGGTGGGGCCGCAAGTACGCAGGAACCCGAATACTTCCTTGCCGACCAGCTCGGCGTTGCCGAGCACCGCGCCACCAATGCAGCGGCCCTGCCCGTCGAGATATTTGGTGGCGGAGTGAACCACAATGTCAGCGCCGAGCCTGAGCGGCAACTGCAGCGCCGGCGTGCAGAAACAGTTGTCCACGACCAGCAGACAACCCTTGGTCCGCGCAAGCGCGGCCAGTCGGGCAATATCTGCGACTTCGGTGAGCGGGTTCGAGGGCGTCTCGACAAAGAGCAGGCGGGTATTCGGGCGGATCGCCCGTTCCCAAGCCGCGTAGTCGGAAAGCGGAACAAACGTGGTCTCAACCCCGAATCGACCGAGATAGTTGTTGAACAAAATGACTGACGGACCAAAGATGCTACGCGAAGCGACAACGTGCTCTCCGTGCTTCAGCAAGGCCATGCCGACCGCAAGGATGGCCGCCATGCCGGAGGCAGTCGCCACGCAACTCTCGGCGCCCTCCAACGCAGCCAGCCGCTCCTCGAACGCCCGCACGGTCGGGTTCGTGAAGCGCGAATAAATATTTCCTGGCCGCGCTCCGGAAAAACGCGCCGCGGCCTCGGCGGCGCTCGCGAACACGAAACTCGAGGTCGGAAAGATCGGCTCGGCGTGTTCGCCCTCGGGGGTTCGGTGTTGGCCGGCGCGCACCGCGCGGGTATCGAAAGCCCAGTCGCTCCAATCGTCAGTCATCGCCACGACTCCTCGTCAAATATGCTTGACCGAAATAACGGCGCTGGGTGACTTGCGGGCATCAAAAAAGCCGCAAATGCGGCTTGGAGGCAGGTTCAACCCCGCTTTAGCTGCATTTGTAACGCGCCCGCAAGCTGATGCTCAAATCGGCGCCGTACTATCGCAAAAATTAGCGCACCGCCCGCGCGGTGTCAACGACGCGCGGCGCCGGCACGCTAACGCGGGAAGGCTAGCACCTCGGCGTTGATGTGATCGTTCAGGGAGCCGCCGACGCGGCCCTCCTTGGCGGTATCGCAACGCTGCTGCTCGATCTGGTCGAGATAGGCCGGGGTAACATCGCCAGTGATGTACTGTCCATCGAAGCACGAAGCATCAAAGTGCCGGATGCGCGGATTACCGTCGCGTGCCGAAGCAAGCAGGTCCGCGAGGTCCTGGTAGACGAGTCGGTCCGCACCAATCACCGCACTGATCTGCTCTTCACTGCGTCCGTTGCCAATCAACTCGTTCACCGACGGCATATCGATTCCGTATACGTTCGGGAATCGCACCGGCGGCGCAGCGGAAGCAAAATACACCCGGCGCGCACCAGCCTCGCGCGCCATCTGGATGATCTGCTTTGAAGTGGTGCCACGCACAATCGAATCGTCCACCAACAGCACGTTCTTACCCTTAAACTCAACGTCGATCGCGTTTAATTTCTGACGCACCGATTTTCTGCGCTGCGCCTGGCCCGGCATGATGAAAGTGCGGCCGATGTAGCGGTTCTTGATGAAGCCTTCCCGATAGCGCAGGCCGAGCTCGTTGGCCATCTGCAATGCGGCGGTACGCGAGGTATCCGGGATCGGAATCACCACATCGATGTCCTGATCAGCCCAGACACGCTTGATCTTCGAAGCCAGTCGCTCGCCCATACGCAATCGTGTCTTGTGCACATAGATACCGTCCATGACCGAGTCCGGACGCGCGAAATAAACGAATTCGAAAATACAGGGGGCATGCTGCGGGTTCTCGGCACACTGCTGGCTGAACACATCGCCATCACGGGTCGCGACGATACATTCGCCGGGCGCCACATCGCGGACCAACTTGAAACCGAGCACATCGAGCGCCACCGACTCGGAGGCGAACATGTACTCGGCACCGGCGTCGGTGTCGCGCCTCCCGAAGACGAGCGGGCGAATGCCATTTGGGTCCCGGTAGCCGACGATGCCATAGCCGGTCACCAGCATGGTCACCGCGTAGGCCCCGCGGCAGCGCCGGTGCACGGCTGACACGGCGTGGAAGATCTGATCCGGTGTCGGCGTGAGCTTGGCGACATCCTGCAGCTCATGCGCGAAGACATTCAGGAGAATTTCGGAATCCGATTCGGTGTTGATGTGCCGCAAGTCTTCGCGGAACAGCTCGTCCTTGAGCTGTTCGGAATTCGTCAGATTGCCGTTATGCGCAAGCGCGATTCCAAACGGCGAATTCACGTAGAACGGCTGTGCTTCGGCGGGCGAATCACATCCGGCGGTTGGGTAGCGGACGTGGCCGATGCCCATGTCGCCCGGCAGCGCCTCCATGTGGCGCTGCTGAAAGACATCGCGTACCAGACCGTTGTCCTTGCGCAGGTGAATGCGCTTGTCGTGGCAGGTAAGGATGCCGGCAGCGTCCTGGCCGCGATGCTGCAGGACTAGCAGCCCCTCGTAGAGAGCCTGATTCACCGGGCCTTTGGCAACAATACCGATGATGCCGCACATGCGGGCCGCGACCTCCGGGGATTAAAATCGAATTCTACCCGTAGCGAATATGGCGGGCAATGTCACGCGGAATATACGGTATCGCCAGCCGCTCGAAATATGGCGCCAATCGCGCGCTTCGCCACCAGTCACTGCCAGGCAGCGGCGTCAGCCCGGCCAGCATGAAGGCAATGACGATCACCACCACGCCTCGTACGGTACCGAGAACGCCGCCCATCAGGATGTTCGGCACTTTGAGTGCCTCCTTCTTGAGAACCAGCCGGTTTAGCACCAGGGAAACAACCGTGCCCACAATAAAAACGCCAATGAATATGACAATGAACGAAAGGACCTGCTGAAGCGCGGGATCCTTGCTAATGCCTTCGAAGCTGCCCGTGAGGTCTGGCGCAAATATCCAGGCAACCAGGATCGCCAGAACCCAGGTAACGAGCGCCATGACTTCACGCACGAAACCACGCCATGCACCGATGCTGGCAAAAATCGCCACCATCGCGAGCAGGCAGATATCAAAGAAATTCACGTCGCGACCTTTCAGCGCACCTGTCTGACGATGCCATGCAGACCCGTGTCCTTCTCAATGCGCGCAGCTGCCTTTTCCGCAGCAGACTTGTCTCGGTACGGACCGACACGCAAGCGCGTCGCCTTCCCACCCTCGATGTTGACGGTATCCGTCACGACTGCAAAACCGCGTCCTTTGAGCTTTTCAACAACACGTTGCGCGTTGTCACGATTGGAATAGACACCAACCTGGACATACCAGGTTCCGCCGGCAGTCGCCGACGGTGTCTTCTCCACTGGCTTCTCTGCCGGCTTCGCGACAGGCGCTGGCGGAGTGCTCTCGCCGGTCACGGGAAGCGGCTGGCGCGACGGCGCCTGGCCCTCCGTTTTTGGAGCCGCAACGTCGGGAACCGAGGGCACGACAGAGCCCGGAACGCTCTTGCCCTTTTCTGTGCCAAGCTCTCCGACCGGCGTGACAACCACCTTGGTCGTGGCTTCTTCGGCATCCGTCGCGCGCTTGGGAATCTCGGTCGCGTCCTTGAGCTGCGACGGCGCATCGCGCTCATCGAGAATCATCGGAATGAAGATGACCGCAAGCGACACCACGATGATCGCGCCGATGATGCGGTGTCGGGGATCGAAACTGGTCGGTTCGCTGTCTTTTTGGGCCATCGGGGGTGTTACGGCTACGCGAGCCGCGCAAGTATATCACCGACCGTGTAGAACGATCCAAAAACCACAATGCGATCGGATGGCTGCGCAGCTGCAACCGCTGCAGTGTGTGCCGCAACTGGCGCGTCGAACTCTTGGACGTCGTCGATTCCTTGCGCCGTGAGTACACGGCGCAGCTCGTTCGCGCGGGCGCCGCGCGGAAGCGCCAGCGTGAAGACATACCAGCGATCCACCACGCCTCGCATTGCTTGCGTTACCGCCGCAACATCCTTGTCCGCCAACATGCCAAATACCGCGATGGTCCGGCCGCCACAGGGCATCTGCGCGAGCGTGCGCGCCAGCGAGCGCGCAGCCTCGGCATTGTGCGCCACATCGAGTATCAGCATCGGGCTACCGGGAACCACCTGGAAACGTCCCGACGCCCGCGCCTGGAAAAGCCCGTCGCGAATATGCGCCTGGGAAACCGGCAGCCGGTCAGCCATGGTTTCCAGCGCCATCAGCGCCGTGGCAGCATTGGCGAACTGGTGATCGCCGCGCAAGGTTGGTACCGGCAAACCGCTTCGCACTTGCGTGCGCGACCGCCACACCCATCCTGCGTCCGTCGTCGCAGCACGCTCGAAATCAAAATCCCGCCCGCGAACTGCAAGCGCGGCGTCGATGTCCGCCGCATACTCAACTAACGAGCGCGGCGGATGCTCGTCCCCACAAATCGCGGGGCGACCACTGCGATAGATGCCCGCCTTTTCGCGACCGATCTCTTCACGGGTTGGGCCAAGCCATTGCACGTGATCGATGTCGACGCTCGTGACAATCGCACAATCGGCGTCGATAGCGTTCACAGCATCGAGCCGCCCGCCCATGCCGACTTCCAGTACCGCGACATCGAGGTGTGCACTCACCAGCAGCTGCAGCGCGGCAAGTGTACCGAACTCGAAATACGTGAGCGGAATCTCGCCGCGAACGGCTTCCACCCGGGCAAACGCCTCGCACAACTCCGTATTGGTGGCATCACGGTCATGCAACCGCACTCTCTCGTTGTAACGCACGATATGCGGAGACGTATAGGTGCCCACACGGTAACCGCCGGCACGAAGAATGGCATCCAGCATGGCCACGGTGGAGCCCTTTCCATTGGTGCCAGCCACCGTGAAAACCGCGAACGGCAATGGGAGCAACGCCAGCCGCTTGAACACGGCGCGGACGCGGTCAAGCCCAAGCTCAATTGAACGCGGGTGCAGCCGCTCGATCCAGGCGAGCCACTGATCAAGGGTACGGCGTTCGGTTGCGCTAATGGCGATGGACGGAAAAAGTGGATTTCAGCGATTCACGACGTGGGGGAGGTCTCGCGCCGGTCCGGCGGAGCTACCCAATGCCAGGCTCGCTCTCGGCCTCGGCCGACGCGACGCTTGGCGCCGCCTGCCGGGTAAGCATCGCCAGCACCGAGACTATCCGCTCGCGCATATCGCGCCGGTCGATGATCATGTCGATGGCACCGTGTGCCAGCAGGAACTCCGAACGCTGGAAGCCTTCCGGCAGCTTCTCCCGCACGGTCTGTTCGATCACGCGCGGTCCGGCAAAACCGATCAGCGCACGCGGTTCGGCCACGATCAGGTCGCCCAACATCGCGAGGCTCGCCGACACACCACCCATGGTCGGGTCGGTAAGCACCGAGACATAGGGAATGCCACGCTCGGCGAGCTTGGTGAGCGCTGCGGAAGTCTTGGCCATTTGCATCAGCGAGAACAACGCCTCCTGCATGCGTGCGCCGCCGCTCGCCGAGAAGCACACCAGCGGAATCTGGTGCTCCAAGCTCGCTTTGACCGCGCGCACGAAGCGCTCACCCACCACTGAGCCCATCGAACCACCCATGAAAGCAAATTCGAACGCGCAGGCGACGAGCGGCAGCCCCTTGACGGCGCCCCGCACCACCACCAGCGCATCGCGCTCACCCGTGGTCTGCTGCGCCTCAGCGAGCCGGTCGCGATACTTCTTGGTATCTTTGAATTTGAGGATATCGAGCGGTGCGAGGTTATCGCCGATCTCATGGCGCGGTTCCGGATCCAGAAACAGATCGAGCCGGCGCCGCGCCCCGATGCGCATGTGGTGCGCACACTTTGGACAGACATTAAGACTGTTCTCGAGCTCGGCGCTGTAAAGCACCGCGCCGCACGCCGGACACTTCTTCCACAGCCCTTCGGGAACCGAGACGCGCTTGGCACCCTGGCTCTTGATCTTGGGCGGGACCAACTTGTCAAACCAGCTCATCGACTCGCTCCGGAAGCAGACTCGGGACGGACAGTCGCGCGGTCCATGGCCCGACGCAACTGCGCAAGAAATCCCGGTATTTCGGCGAGGATTTTATCAGGTTGGTCTTCGCTTTCCTCTATGCGCCGGACGATCGCACTGCCGACGATCACCGCGTCGGCGAACTCAGCCACCGCAGCAGCGGTCTCCGGCGTGCCAATCCCGAAGCCGACGCCCACCGGCAGCGCGGTGTGCTTGCGAATACTGCGCAGCTTGGCGCTTACCTCGGCAAGATCCAGATGACTTGCGCCGGTGACGCCGCGCAGTGAAACATAATAGATGAAGCCGCTGGCGCTGTCGGCGATGCGCTGGATGCGATTCTCGGTACTGGTCGGCGCGAGCAGATAAATGCCGTCCAGACCGTGCGCGCGCAGCGCACGCGCAAACTCGCCGGATTCCTCCGGCGGCATATCCACGGTCAGCGCCCCGTCCACGCCCGCCGCAGCCGCCTCACGCGCGAAGCGCTCATAGCCCATCACCTCAATCGGATTCAGATACCCCATGAGAATCACGGGTGTAGTCGAATCTTTCGTCCGGAACTCGCGCACCATCCCGAGCACCTGCGCCAGGGTTATGCCGTGCTTGAGTGCGCGCTCCGAGGCGCGCTGAATCACCGGACCATCCGCCATCGGATCGGAGAACGGTACGCCCAGCTCCAGCAGGTCAGCGCCGCTTTCCACCAGCGCGTGCATGAGCGGCACGGTGACCCAGCTCTCCGGATCCCCAGCCGCGATATAGGGAATCAGCGCGCGCCGCCCACTGGCGCGCAGCGCCGCAAAACGATCGCCGATGCGCGACATCTAGACCTTGATCCCCTCGAGGTTGGCGACCGTGTGGATATCCTTGTCACCGCGACCGGAGAGATTCACCACGATCACCTTGTTCCGTCCAAGCTCGCGAGCGAGTTTCTTCGCATAGGCGATCGCGTGGGCCGACTCCAGCGCCGGCATGATCCCTTCGGTGCGGGTCAGCTCATGGAAGGCATCCAGCGCCTCGCGATCCGTGATACCGACATACTGGGCGCGCCTGCTGTCCTTCAGATAGGCGTGTTCCGGGCCGACACCCGGATAGTCGAGGCCAGCGGATATGGAGTGCGTCTCAATTATCTGACCGGAATCGGTTTCCAGCAGATAGGTGCGGTTGCCGTGCAACACCCCCGGGCGCCCGGCACACAGGGTTGCCGCATGATGTCCAGTCTCGATGCCCTCGCCGGCTGCCTCGACGCCATACATCGCCACGGATTCATCATTCATGAACGGATAGAACAGCCCCATGGCGTTGGACCCGCCGCCGACACAGGCGACCAGCGCGTCCGGGAAACGACCCTCGAACTCCATGATCTGGTAGCGCACTTCGCGACCGATCACACTCTGAAAATCACGCACCAGCATCGGATACGGATGCGGGCCGGCAACGGTGCCGATTATGTAGAACGTGTCATCTACGTTCGTGACCCAGTCCCGCATGGCCTCGTTTAATGCATCCTTGAGAGTCTTGGATCCGGATTCAACCGGGATCACCTCGGCACCGAGCAGCTTCATGCGAAATACGTTGATCGCCTGCCGTTTGATGTCCTCCGAACCCATGTAGACCACGCACTTTAGCCCAAAGCGAGCGGCCACCGTGGCGCTCGCCACACCGTGCTGGCCGGCGCCGGTCTCGGCGATGACGCGCCGTTTGCCCATGTGCCGGGCGAGCAGTGCCTGGCCGATGGTATTATTTATCTTGTGCGCGCCGGTGTGATTCAGGTCCTCACGCTTGAGGTACACACGTGCCCCGCCCCACGACTCCGTCAACCGGCGAGCCGGATAGAGCGGACTTGGGCGCCCCACGTACAGGCGCAGGTCTTCGGCAAACTCCTCCTGGAATCGGACATCATCGCGTAAACGCTCGTAGGCCTCACGCAAGGCCTCCAGCGGCTGCATGAGGGTCTCGGAGACAAAAATGCCGCCGTATGCGCCGAAGTGTCCGCGCGTGTCTGGAAGAGCGTAGGCCTTCACGTCAATCGCTCCTTCTCACGGCTTCGACAAACGCGGTGATCTTGTGCGCGTCCTTGATCCCCTTGCTCTGCTCAACGCCACTGCTCACATCCACCGCGTACGGGCGGACCTGACGAACTGCCGCACTGACATTGTCAGGCGTGAGGCCCCCGGCCAGCACCAGCGGCTTGCCTAGGTCGGTCGGAATGCGTGACCAATCAAAGCGTTCACCAGTTCCGCCGGCGAGCTGCACATGATGCGTATCGAGCAGGACTGCCGCCGTGTCCGGATAGCGTCCCACGGCGGTACGTACATCGATGCCTTCGCGCATGGAGATGGCCTTCAGATAGGGTCGGGAGAAAATGCGGCAAAAATCAGCGGGTTCGTCGCCATGAAATTGTAACAGATCGAGCGGTACCCGCCCCATGACATCCCGGACCTGCTCGGCCGCCGCATTCACGAAAAGCCCCACGACTTTTATAAAGGGCGGCAACGCCCGGACCACGGCGAGAGCCTGCTCGGTGCCAACGAACCGCGGGCTGCGCGGCTCAAACACGAGCCCGATGGCGTCGGCACCGGCTCGTGCCGCCGCCAAACCGTCGTCCGGGCGCGTGATCCCGCAAATCTTGATGCGCGTAGGCATGGTGAAAGGTGCCGGCGTGAGCTTAACAGAGCCCCCGAGGGCACGGAATTATCGAGACCCGACAAGCCCGGCGACGCCATTGGCCACCCCGCAACGTCCGGCTATCCGGGCAGAGCTCGATGTCCGCATGCCCTCAGCCATACTGGGAGTCGAAACAGCGCCCTTGTGCCGAATCTTGTGCAGATCGGGCAGGCGCAGCAGGCCCCGCGGGAACGGTCGCCCGATGCAGCATGGTATGCTTCGCGCGTGCGATAGGGACCATTCCCTGCCTTCCACCCGAGAAGGAGACGCTGTGAATCACGACGCGCGCAAGCACTTCCTTGCCCGCATGTTGGGCCAAAAGGACATGCCTTCCGGGTCGGCCGAACCGTCCCATCAGACGGCCGTCCTCGTGGTAGACGATTCTCGCACCGTGAACATCGCGCTGCAGCGCATACTGGAATCGGCCGGTTACCTGACGGTCGCGGCGTTCGACGGCGCGCAGGCGGTCGACATGGCCGAGCGCTACCGCCCCGATCTCATCCTCATGGACATCGTGATGCCGCGCATGAACGGCTTCGAGGCGACCCGCGCCATTCGTGCCAAACCCGATACGCGCTACACGCCGATCATCATCGTAAGTGGCAACGACCAGCCTTCCGATCGCATTTGGGGAACGCGCATCGGTGCCAAGGGCTTCCTCTCCAAGCCAATCAACAAAGCCGAACTGCTGAAGACCATCGAAACCACACTGCTCATCGCGCAGCGTGACCAGGCCCTGCGCGAGCGTGGCGTCGCGGCGGGCGCACCTGTTATTCCGTTACTCGATAAGGACTTCTGATCTCCCTGATACGGGGCGTATCATGTCCGTATCGGACGGACATGATGTGCTGCCTGCATGAAATCTCTTGCCAGCGTATTGCGGGCCGCTACGTCGGAGCCGCGCTGCTGTCGCTCGTGCTCTTGTCAGGCGCCAGCTCGCTCTGGGCCGC
>LJVB01000169.1 GCA_001304215.1 Acidithiobacillales bacterium SM1_46
CTGGGATGCTGACTTGCTGATCGAAGGGCCGGCGGATCGGTGATGCCAAAAGACCGGCATCCCCGTGGCATCGAGGCCGGCGCGCAGTGAATGGAAGGAGACAGAGCGATAGAAGTCGTGCTGCATATCTTCCTCGCGTGACCAGAGTAGGCGCACCGGTTTGCCAACCTTCGCGGAGATTTGCACGACCTCGGCCACGTAGTCCTGCTTTAGGCGACGCCCGAAGCCGCCGCCGAGGAGGGTGGTGTGAACAACCACGTTGCCCGTGTCCTGGCCAAGGAGCTTTTCGGAGGCCTGCCTCCAAAGGCGTGCGGCGGTGCCCGACACATATCGGGTTGCCACATTCTTGGCCTCGGTCGGAGACTGGGTCGATGCCCAGACCTCGCATCGCCCGTCTTTGACAACGGCCGTGCATCCCATCGGTTCCATCGTGGCATGGGCCTGAAAGGGCAGGTGATACTCGGCCTCAATCGTGCGTGCGGCGGCGGAACTGGCCGATGCGACATTTCCGCTTTCCAGAGTCACGACGCCTTCGCGTTTCACTGCGGAGCGCAAATCATCGCGTATAGAGTGCGATGTTTTCAAAGAACCGCCGCCCGTGCCCGTGAACCGAACGGCACGAGCGCCACGCATTGCTGACCAGGAATTATCCGCGACTACTGCCACGCCCGACTCAATCGCGAACACTTCCCGAACGCCCTTGACGCGTTTGGCGTCGTCTGCTTTGAAGTTGCCTACCGGTGATCCAAAGACCGGCGGATGCGCGACCGAGGCGTATACGAGGCCGGGAAGGACGATATCGGTGCAGAATTTCGCGCTGCCATCAACCTTCTCCGGCGAATCAAGGCGGCGAAACGGACGGCCAAGTATCTTGAACTCGTTCGGGCTCTTTAGCGTCACCACGGCCGGTACCGGTTCCTTCGCTGCGAGTGTCGTCAAGTCTCCGTAGCCAAGCTTGCGGCCGCTCGCATCATGAAGGACGCGGCCGCCGTCTGTATGGCACGCGGCGGGTTTGACACCCCAATGCTTGGCGGCGGCGTCCACGAGCATAGCCCGCGCCGCGGCACCGGCCTCGCGAAGCGGTTTCCAGGAGTTTCGAATACTGGTGCTACCACCGGTACTCTGCGTCCCGTAAGCCGGGTCAGTCGGCGCGTGAAGCACGCGGACGGTAGACAACGGTGTGTCGAGCTCTTCCGCCACGAGCATGGGAAGCGAAGTGTACACTCCCTGACCCATTTCTGCCTCGGCAACCCAGATCGTCACGAGACCGCTTGTGGCGATTTCAAGCCAAATATTGGGCCGGAACCCACTGTCGGCCGTCGTGGCGTGCCCTGAGTCCCGGGTGCAGGACGGCAGGGTGAAACCAAGGCTCAGCACAGCCGAGCTGGCGCCTGCAGCTTTGAGAAACGTACGGCGTGAAACTGACATATTCGGCTCGAGTATACGGGCGGGGCATACCCGCGGGGAAACCCGACCAGGCTGCTAATCTAAGAATTTGACATAATACACATTATACGCATATTTCTCTATGTGCTCGTTTCGGGGCCCGCGGCCCCTAGCGCATCTCGCGTCACCAGAAGTTAATCTTGCCGACCTGTCCCCAAATCGCCAATCCAGCGCACATGTCACTTGAGGATCCAGACAAGAGCGCCACCTCTGTTGAAGTTGACGCGCTTGCAGCGAGCGAGTTCTCACTCGCGGAAGGTCTTGTATACCTCAATCATGCTGCTGTCGCGCCCTGGCCCCAGCGCACGGCCCATGCCGTTGCGGCATTCGCGCGCGAGAACGCCGACGTCGGTGCGCGTCATTACCCGCGATGGCTACAAAAGGAGCAGGAACTGCGGTCCCAGGCCGCAAAGCTTCTCAATGCTTCTGGCGAAGACATTGCGTTCATCAAGAACACATCGGAAGGTCTGAGCATCGTCGCATACGGATTTCCGTGGCGCTCCGGCGACAACGTCGTGGTGCCGCGCGATGAATTTCCATCGAATCGCATTGTGTGGCAATCGTTGGCCGCGCGGGGCGTTGAAACGCGCGAGGTCGATTTGTCCGGGGCGCAGGACCCGGAGGCGGTCTTGGTTGCTGGGATGGATCGTCGGACACGATTGCTGGCGGTTAGCAGTGTGCAATTCGCTACGGGTCTACGAATGGATCTGGCGAGACTGGGCGAGATGTGCCGGGCGCGAGACGTGGCGTTCTGCGTCGACGCCATTCAGGGGCTCGGCGCGTTGCCACACGACGTGACAGCCATGAACATCGATTTTCTGGCCGCGGACGCACACAAATGGCTTCTTGGTCCGGAAGGTATCGCCCTTTTCTACTGTCGCCCGGAGTGGCGTGACCAACTTGCCATGTATGAATTCGGTTGGCACATGGTAGAGGACATCTCGGATTTTGAGCGACGCGACTGGGTGCCAGCGAAGAGTGCGCGCCGCTTTGAGCCCGGGAGCCCAAACATGATCGGCATCCACGCGCTCAGTGCGAGTCTTTCGTTGCTGACCCAGATCGGCATGCAAATCATCGAAAGACGAGTGCTTGAGCGTAGTCAGCATTTGTTTGATCGCTTGGATGCTCTGCCCCTTATCGAGCTGATAACACCGACGGCACGCGGGCGTTATGGCGGTATCGTCACGTTCCGTGCCCCGCAGGTTGATGCGGGCGCCTTATTCGCCGCGCTGCAGGCGCGCGATGTAGTTTGTGCACAACGCGCCGGGGGCATCCGTTTCTCGCCGCACTTCTACACGCCGCTTTCTGCGTTGGACGAGGCGGTCGATCGTACGAGAGATGCCATCCGGGCGGTTCAGGCGAAGACGGCGACGCGCTAGGCGCGCGCTAGGTGATAGTGGCGCTCCGCACTGCTTCATCATTGATTCTCGTGCTCGACCAGTTGTTTGGTTAGCTTACCGTGTACGCGTGCTGCGGCGATCGCTTTGTAATGGCAAAATATTTCCGAACCAATACCTCGCTGAATATGACGCCTGCGTATACTTATTACTTGTGATGGTCAGGCTGTGACTACCGTAGCGAATAGTGTCGCGGGTGGAAACCGAAGGTAAACCAAGTTCTGGCAGGGAAGCAATGATTGGCGATGGTGATGTAAACAACAATCCCCCGACTCACGTCTATGCGCTGTTCCGGGAGATGGAACGCACAAGCGTATGGTTGGGCATGAGACCCGCGGCGCTGTGGGTGCGGATTGCGCCGGAGGTTCCACCTAATCTGCGAGTCGATGAGAAGCACCTCCGCCCTTTTCTGATGCGGCTTGCGGCAGTTGCTGCCGTTGCGTCTTCGGCCCACGGAGTATGTGTCGACGTACAGGTGCGCGCTGATCCGGGATACGGCGCCGGAAAGATTCGCCTGCGTTTTGAAATCCGCTATGCGGACTCTCTTCCAAGCGGATGGCGGGAATTGGGGGCTGTCGCGGGCATCAGCATGTTGCCAGAAGGCCCCATGCCGTGGATCGAGATTCATGCTGGGGTGGTTACGGCGGAGGATACCGCACACGTCGAGACCGGTCGCGTAGTCACGGTCGGAATCGAAAACGAAACGTACGCTGACTATGCCTCGCTATTTCAGGATCGCGGCATCCAGATCACCCATTGCCGAGATGCCGAGGGCGCGGCGCGCGTAGTATCACAGGGGTCGAACGGCTTCCCGATTCGAGCCGTTCTTCTCAGCGAGAGCTTGTTACCCTCTCGTGACCAGCACGACATTCGCGCCACCTTGGTTGAGCACGCGCGCGCCGGCGGGATACCCGTTTACATGGTGTCTGGCGCGCCCGTAGAAGACGCGATATTGCGTCGCGCAGGGATTACCGCGCGGCTCCCGAAGGCCTCGATGCCGGTCGTATCTAACATTCTCGCTATTGTTCCGATGTCCACTCCGGGGGGTATGGGCAATGTGGCGCAGTTGCCACGCGGGCATTGGCGCGACTACACGCCGAGGCCTCCCGCCGTGCTGGTGGCGGACGACGTCCAGGCGGTGCGGCTGATATTGGGGAGAGTATTGGAATCGCTCGGTTATGTCGCACATACAGCAAGGTCTGGTGAAGAAGCACTAACGCGTCTCTTGGACGAGAGTGTGCATCGCTACCAGGCCGCCATCCTGGATATCAGTATGCCGCCTGGCATGTCCGGCCCCGAAGTAATCCGACGCTATCGGACGCGCCGACCACATTCGAGGCTCCCGATGATCGTGTTAACTGCAAATGACAGCCGAGAGTCGCAAATCCTGGCGGCAGACGCGGGCGCCGATGCCTTTCTGTCTAAGCCGGTGAGCGCAGAATCATTGCGTGAAACGTTGCAGCAACTGCTGTCGGTCGATAGAGCTGCGGATGAACCCGATCAAAGTGATGCAGTCACTGAACTCCCGACTGTCGATTGGGCCGTGCTTGCAGAGATTGAAAAGCTTTACGATTCGGAGTCGGACGTTGCGCGACTGATCAGCGCATTCTCCGCCGACGCGAACGAACGTATCGCGGAGATGAGCAGTGCCATGACTGGACCCAATCAGGCAGCCTTGCGCGCTGGCGCACAGGCGCTCAAGTCGTTGGCTGCCGGGATTGGTGCGAGGCGACTGGCCGATCGTGCGCGGAGGATAGAGGAGCTTTCCCAGCTGCCTAACGCGCGCGCGTTGGCGGAGATGCTTGATCAGTTGAGATCGGATCTCGCGGACGTAATCGCGATGCTTTCCGGGCTGCGCCGCTAGCGCAGGTGACGCAGAACAGGAGACTCGACCTCGACGTCACGGAACTTTTCATGGATTTCGCGAACGGCGCGCAGGTTGGCGAGGAAGACATCGGCCAGGTCAGGATCGAAGTGCTTCCCTCGCTCTGACGCGACATATTCCACTGCCCTTTCGAACGGCCACGGCTCCTTGTATGGGCGTTTGCTCGTCAATGCATCGAACACGTCGGCAATCGCCACAACCCGGCCGGCTTGCGGGCAGACCGCCCGGATACCCGCTCCCATCAAATTTCTCATGGTGCGATAGCGCGATAACCGCACCGGCCTGAAGATATCTCGAGGGAGATCCCTTGAGAATTTCGTACCCTACGATCGCGTGCTGGCGCATGATGAAGCGCTCTTGCTCCGTGTGACGCCCGGGCTTCAGAAGCACCTCGTCAGGTATACCGATCTTCCCGATGTCATGCATCGGAGCCGCGAGCGCTATTGTTTCGCATTCGACGGTGGACAGTCCAAAATGCTCCGCGATCAATCGAGAGTAGCGCGCCATGCGCTCGATATGCTGGCCGGTCTCTTCATCGCGATATTCGCCGGCTTTGGCAAGGCGCCTGAGCGTCTCCTGCTCGCGAAGCCGTATCGCCTCGGTAGCATCGGAGATTTCCCGCTCGAGCGTTTGGTTTCGATCGCGGAGGGTTATCGTGTGCTGATGCAGCTGCAGCAGATTCGTGCATCGAGCCCGGAACTCATACACGTCAACGGGCTTGAGAAGAAAATCCGTGGCGCCCGCCTCGAGCGCATCGAGTCGCACGTCACGATCAACATCATGCGTGACGATCACGATCGGCACGTCCCTGAAATGATCAAGCTCGCGCAGTGAGCGGGTAAGATCGATGCCCGTGAGCCCCGGCATGTGATAGTCGATGAGAGCCAACTCCGCGTGATTCGAGCGTGCCCAGTCGAGGGCATGCAGAGGACTTTCGTAAGACACAAGACTGCCGACTAGGACCGTGCGTTTCATGGCCATTCCGTGGCGTGACGACTGGGGTATTGCTACAGCAGGACGCGAACTTGCTCGACTATTGCATCGATCCCGCGTGACTTGGGCAGGCAAACTACGACCTCGCGTGCGCGTGCGTCATCGGGGAGCTGGGAGATCTCGTAGGCAGAAACGAGCACAATCCGGCAGGCCGGGCAAATTTCATTGAGCTGGCGGGCCAACGTCAGCCCATCCATCGTTGGCATCCGGTAGTCGAGCACGGCGACATCGAAATGGTTATCCTGACACCACCGCAGTGCGTCAAGGGGATTGCCAAACGACACTATCTTGCAGCCGAGGCACGCATGGAGCATGTGCCCGAGCATGGCACGGGAGGTACCCTCGTCGTCGACCACAAGGATTGTCGACCCAGTATGGACGCCATTCTTGGCGGCATCTGTTGCAGAGATATCCATCTTTCTTTTGTGCCCCATATCCCATAGTAGCCGCTCGGCAAGGTTGTTGCCGTTCATGGTCGAAATGCGAGTCGGGCCTGCCGCCGCTCTGGGACGGGGCCTTCGAAGACCGTTAGCTACTTGAGATGAGATATGCCTATCCCACCTTCGGCATCGACCAATTCCCCCACGGAGCCCAATTTCTCTGCAAGAATGGGTAGCGAATCCTGCCAAATGCTTGAGTCCCCGTCCCCCGGCGAATCGGCTCGTTGTCAGTAGTGAATAGCGGATATCCACAGGGTCCCCCTCGCCCGACGGCCAAGGTGGTCGTCGGCGGTGGAAGGCCCCGGCCGTGGGACGGGAAACCCAGCGGCGAAGCGCGATTTTCACCAAGCAAAATTTACTACTGGCGCGAAACAATCAGTTCAGTATGATGGAAAGGGTCGATATGACAGCCCAGCGCCGGTCCGCCTGGGGAAATGGAAGAATCATCAACACGGAGGAAGGGAATGGAGTTGCACCGCAGTAGTGTGTCCAAGGACGGACTTGGGCCCCCTCGTTGTGCCAACACCTTTTCGGGCGGTATCGCGACTAACCGTTTCGAGCCGCCCTGCCTCGCTTGCCTCGCACAAGTCGCCGTTCGGCGATGGGCGCCAGATCGGCACAATGTGAGGGGCGCAACATGACTATCAAGCTCCCCGAACTGACACATATTGCGCATCGTTGCGACCCCGATCGGCGCGTACTGTGGTACTGGATGCGAGGTGAGACCTGTTTCACTCTGGAGCTGTTGCGCGATCTGCGTCGATTTCAGGAGGCAGTAGTCGAGCGACTTACTGGCCAGCGCCCTGACGAAGGCCCGATTGATTATCTCGTCGGCGGATCGCAACACAGTGGAGTGTTCTCCTACGGTGGGCACCTTCGCTATTTCGCCGAGATGATCCGCACTCGCAATCGCGCCGCTCTAACGGCATACGCGCGTGCCTGCATCGACGTGGTTTACGCGACTGCACACAATCTCGATCTGCCGCTTACCACCATTGCGTTGGTTCAGGGTGACGCCTTGGGGGGTGGGTTCGAGGCAGCGTTGTCGAACTCCGTCGTGATCGCCGAGGAGCGGTCGACAATGGCATTTCCCGAGTCGCTTTTCGACATGTTGCCCGGGATGGGTGCGTATTCACTGCTTGTGCGCCGGGTCGACGTCGCTACGACCGAGCGAATCATCACGAGCGGCCAACGTTATACTGCCCGACAGCTCTACGATATGGGCGTGATCAATCTCGTCGTTGCCGATGGCAAGGGCGAGCATGAGGTGGATCAATACATCGCGCGGCACCAGCATCACCGCCGCGCGAATCAACTCCTGCAGAATATGCGCGACCGGGTGCGCCCTCTCGTGTTCGAGGAACTCAAGGACATCGCGGAAATGTGGGTTGGCTCGGCGCTCGGGCTTTCCGAGCGCGAGCTACGCGTGATGGAGCGCCTCTCCAGCATGCAGCGCACTAAGGCGCCGGAAGTGGCGTCGATGCCGAGTGCGGATGTGATCGTCCCAGCCATGTGGCAGTCCCGTGCGCTCGAGGGACGCATTCCACTTAAGGATCGAAACTAGCCTCAGTGAAGCCCGTGGTGAGTGCCCGATAAACGCTCGCTCAATGCGCTGAGCGTGGATGTCAGCGCGAGGCGCACTTTTGCGATTGTCTGTGGCCCGCGGTCCGCCAGTTCTGTGCTCGGTATCAGTTCCGCGTCGGCGCACTCGTTGGCCAGTTTTCTGGCACCAATCGTCAGCGCACCGCCCTTCAGCGCATGGGCGCTCTCGCGCAGGATGCTCGCATTTTCGCTGAGAACGGCCTGATTCATGGCGTCGATGTGGCGTTCTGCCTCGCGCGCGAACTGCTGCAGGACAGTGAATACAAAATTGCGGTCCCCTCGTGCGATCAGATTAAGGTTTTCAATCGCATCAGTATCAATATACGCGCCGTCGAGTGCCGCTGGCATTTGAATGTTTTCGGCCGGCTCCCCAGAACTCGGCGTCATATGTCCGGCGATTTCCTCGAGTCTCGCGAGGAGTTCCGCAGGTTCCACCGGCTTCGGGATGTAGGCAACGTTCGCCGCTTCGCAAGCGAGCCTTGTCTCGACGGTGGCGTCGGCACTCAGGATCGCAAACGGCGTGGGACTATCCGGGTGTTGGATCCGGTAGATCTTGATGGCGTCCAGACCGCCGAGCTCCGGCATATTGAGGTCGAACAGCGCGATATCGGGGGAGAACTCGTCGATAGCATCAAGCGCCTCGGCGCCATTGGACACCACCGTCACCTGATGACCGGCACGCTCGAGAATCTGGCGCATCACCATCTGGTTAACGGTGTGGTCTTCGGCCACCAGAACACGAAGCCTTACGGCTCCCGGCGCCTGGGACTTCACGAAACGCGCCGTAAGTTCTGT
>LJVB01000037.1 GCA_001304215.1 Acidithiobacillales bacterium SM1_46
AGGAACCATATTCCGCTGTCCGCTTCCGCGGGATGAAGATGCAGCGTAATCGCGCCCGCGCCCTTGCGGGTCGGACCTTTCCAGGAAGTGCCCTGCGCCAGGGTGTGCTGGCGTACGGACTGGCCTGTGCCGGTGAGTGTGTCGTCGATCATAGAAGTATCGGTCACCTTCATTACGTTGATGTTGAGTCGCTCCCCGTGTTCATTGCTGAGTCGCCGCGGCAGAGTCGCCGGCCTCGCGGTCGCTCACTTTCGCTTTTGCGTGCGTAACCGCGCGATCGGGTGCAGTTGCAGGTTCCCTGGCGACGAGCAGCTCGTCCTCGCCGAGTGTCACGATGCGCCATGCCTCGCGCTCGCGGTACAACTCGCGCAGCAGCTCGTGGGTAAGGGCATGGCCGCACTTGTAGGTACGCAGGTGGCCGATGACCGGCAGACCGAGGAGGGCGAGATCACCGATGGCGTCGAGAACCTTGTGGCGGACGAACTCATTGCGAAAACGCAGGCCTTCTTCGTTCACGATCCGGTTGCCATCGACCAGGATCGCGTTGCGCAGCGAGCCGCCCATGGCGAGGCCCTGGTCGCGCAGGCGCGCGATGTCGTGGGCAAAGCCGAAGGTGCGGGCCGGCGCGATCTCGCGCGTGAAGGTCTCGGGCTCGATCGGGATCGACAGGCGCTGGTTGCCAATCGCCGGCGTCGGGAAGCTGATTTCGACCGTCACCCATGGCGTCGGGTGCGGCAACAACATGGCGAACTTTTCGCCATTGGCGACCACGATAGGGCGTGTGATGAGAATGGCGCGCCGGGGCGCGGGCTGACGAACGACGCCGATGCGCCGGATGAGCGAGACGAACGGGTCCGCGCTGCCGTCCATGATCGGCACCTCGGCGCCGTCGACCTCGATCGTGGCGTTGTCGATCTCGCAGCCGCGCAAGGCAGCGAGCAGGTGCTCCACGGTGCGGACCACCACGCCGTGCGCGTTCGCAATGCCGGTGCACAGCTGGGTATCAAAGACGTTGCGCCAGTGTGCCGGAATAATGCGGTCGGCGCCGGGCACGTCGGTGCGCACGAAGCGGATGCCGCTGTCCGCATCGGCCGGCAAGAGTCGCATCACAACCTTCTGACCGCTGTGCAGTCCGCGGCCGACGTAGGTAAACGGGGCGGCCAGGGTTTGCTGGTGTCGCGGGATACCTGGTTCTGTCGTTTTCATCGCGCTTTCCTCCTGATCGTTGATGCCGACTCGCACGGGGACTCGTTGTGGCCTGATGCGACTGTCTCGGTGCTAGAATGGCTGTCGGCAGGAAACGACGCCTGTCGCGTTGCGCCAGAGCGTTGTCCGGCATCGTTGTCCGAACGCGCCAGTGTGTTGTCCGCGGATGCCAGCGAGGATGAAGACCAAGACCACGCAACCGACCACCATCGCGTCCTGGGCCATCGTGATCTGGCGCGCGCTGGAAGCACGCGGCGTGAATCCGCGACCGATCTTCGAGCGTTCCGGGGTCGACCCCGCGCATTTTCACGATGAGGGCGCGCGCTATCCGATATCAGACATGCGGCGGCTTTGGCATGCGGCGGTCGAAACGACTGGCGACCCGTGCTTCGGGCTTGAGGCGGGCCAATACCTGCACCCGACAACCTTCCATGCACTTGGCTACGCGTGGTTCGCCAGCCACACCTTGTACGAGGCGTTTGAGCGCTTCGTGCGCTTTACGCGCATGATTTCGACCGGTCTTAGCATGCGGCTCGTGCGGGCGGGCGACGAGGCGGAAGTCGTTTGGGGCGTCACGGACCCGTCAATCGATGTTGCACCGGCCGCCGGCGATGCCGCGGCGGCGGCGCTGCTCGTGATGTGCCGGGCGAGCTGCGGCGAAACGTTCCGTCCCAAGCGCATGCGCCTTACGCGCCCGAATCCGCCGTGTCTTGATCGCTTTGAAGCGCTCGTGCGCGCGCCGGTCGAATTCGGTTCGCCGGACAATCTGATGGTGCTGGATCGCGCCGAACTCGAGCGCCAACTGCCAACCGGAAACTTTGAATTGGCGCGCGCGAGCGAGGAGGTGGTCGTCCGCTACCTCGCGCACCTCGATCGCCACGAGGTGGCGATGCAGGTAAAGGCGCGGCTAGTGGAGATGCTGCCATCGGGCCGTGTGACCGCCAAGGCGATGGCCGATGCGCTGCACCTGAGCGTGCGCAGCCTGCAACGCAAGCTTGGCGAGCAGCAGACGAGTTTTGCCCAGCTGCTGGAAGACACCCGGCGCGAACTGGCCCGTCAATATGTCGGTACCTCGCGCCTGTCGGTCGGCGAAATAACCTACCTGCTGGGTTTCGCGGATCCGGCGAATTTTACCCGCGCCTTTCGCCGCTGGACCGGGCAGTCACCGAGCGAATTCCGGACCAATCATCGCGAAACGGCGCAGGCCGGCACGCCGGCCCTCGAGTGAATTCGGTACAATCGTATTGAATATCTGGTATCGGCCCGCGAGAAGTGAGAATGCCTGAATGAAATTGCCTGAGTGGTCCAAGGGTGTGACGCTGGCGGTGTGCGCCGCCACCGTGGTTGCCTGCGCAGCCAATCCGGTGACTGGCCGCCGTCAACTGATGCTTGTGTCGGAGAGCAGCGCAATCTCTTCATCAGCCCAGGCGTACACGCAGATGATGGCCCCGCTGGAGCAGGAAGGGCGTATCAATCGCGACAAGGCGTTGCGGGACCGCATCAACCTGATGACTGGCAAGCTGGTGGCGCAGGCGATTCGCTATCGCCCCGAGACCAAGGACTGGAAATGGGAGGTCAAGATCATCGACGATCCCAAGACGGTAAATGCGTTCTGCATGGCTGGCGGCAAGATGGCGGTTTACACGGGCCTGATCGAGCAGATCAAGCCGACCGACGATGAACTGGCGCAGGTCATGGGCCACGAGATCGCGCACGCGCTGTCCTCGCACACCGTAGAGAAGATGTCGATTGCGCTGGCAACGAATATCGCCGTTACCGCCATTGCCGTGACATCTGATCGTCCGGGAGTTGCGCTGACCGGCGCGGCGCTCGCGGCGGCGCTCGCGATTCAGCTGCCGAACAGCCGTACCGCCGAGACCGAGGCCGATCGCATCGGCATCGAGCTCGCCGCGCGCGCGGGTTACAACCCCTATGCGGCGGTGACGCTATGGGAAAAGATGGGCAAGGCAAGCGGTGCTGGCGAGTCCAAGTTCGACTGGTTGAGCACCCATCCGGCACCGGCGCGCCGCCAGGAAACGCTGGCCGAGCTCGCGCCCAAGATGATGCCGTACTACGAGTCGCGCGAGAAACGACCTGTGTTCCCGCTAAAGAGTAACTGAGCGCGAAGACGGATTCTTTGTCAAACAAGGAGACCCCAGCATGTCGCACACGTACGAGGAACTGAAGCACAAGACCGTGGCCGAGTTGCGTGAGATTTCCAAGGAGATCGAGCACGAGGCAGTCAAGGGCGCCACCCAGATGAACAAGGACCACCTGCTGCTGGCACTGTGCACGGCGCTCGGCATTGATCCGCATGTGCATCACCACGCGGTCGGGATCGACAAGACGGCGATCAAGACCAAGATCCACGCGCTCAAGAAGAAGCGTGACGAGATTCTGGCCACCAAGGAACGCGCCGGGTTGGCGCCCGTGCTGCGCGAGATCCACAACCTCAAGAAGCGCATCCGGCGCGCAATGGTCTGACGACCGGCCGCGGCGCGGGCGCTTCCGCGAAGGCGTCAGCATTCAGCATAATCCGGGTTCGCGCCTGCGCCCGGTTTAGGCAATCCAGCGTTCGCGCGACAGGCCCCGGCAATGTGGGGCTTGTTGTCTGGCAACCACCGCTAACCGGTCATTCGGCGAAGTCGAGTTTGTCCTGAATGGCTTCCACCGCCTTCCTGGCACAGGCCTCGTCTTTCTCGCCGCCCGGAGCACCGGCGACACCCACCGCCCCGACCAGCGCACCGGCTGCGCGGATCGGCACGGCGCCATCCAGTACCAGGATGCCGGTCACATGGTTCATCTCCTGGCGGATGTCGGCGCGGTTTTTGCGGAATTCGCTGGTCGCGACGCTTGAAAGGATCACGGCATTCGCCTTCTTCCGGGATATCTCGATGGTGAAAGACGGGGCATACATGTCGCGCAGGATGGCCTGCGGGGCGGCGCCACGATCAACGACCGTGGCCGCCACCTGGTAGCCTTGCGCTCGACACGCATCGACCGCGCCCTGCGCGATATCGCGCGCCAGTTCCATCGACATCTGCTTGACGGTGATGATGTCATTGTCCGCAAAGGCCGGTGCGGCCGCGATGACAATGGCGGTAGCGGTGAGAAACGTTGAGATGCGATGCATGGGGCCTCCTTCGGTGTCACATTGTTTCTGGGAAAACGTCGGGTCTCCACCGGTGGTCTATCGTATGCAATTCACGCGCGGGATCAAAACCAATCGGCAGATCGGCAATCTTCCAGTCTCGCACGCATCGTCGACGGCACCCGGTCATGGATGGTCGTGAACGGCTCCATGGCGCTTTCCCGCATTGAAGAAATATGCGGAGCCATTTAGTCTGGACGGATGGTCCGGTCCGCCCCGGGCCGCGTTGCCCTCACGATGGCCAATGATCCGTATGTCTTCGACGCGACCGCGGAGAATTTTCCCCGCCTGGTGCTCGAGAATTCCGAAAAGGGCCCGGTCCTGGTGAACTACTGGTCGCCGCGCGCCGGCCCGTGCATGATGCTAATGCCGCGGCTCGTTCGATTGGCGAGCGAATTCGGCGGGCGTTTCCTGCTGGTGATGCTGAATACCGACGAGCTCGGCCAGCTCGCGCGCTCGCATGGCGTGACCAGCATCCCGACCGTCAAGGTCTACCGCCAGGGCACGGTGGTGGACACGCTGCATGGCGCTGAGTCCGAAGACAGCGTGCGCCGGTTCATCCGCAAGCAACTGCCGGATACATCGGAAACGCTTTTGCAGGGCGCACTGGCCGCGCATTCGCGCGGCGACACCGCCGGCGCGGTGCGTCTTGCCGCAGAAGCGGCACTGGCAGATCCGCAGGACGCGCGTGCGCCTCTACAGGTGGCGAAATTGCTGGTGCTGCAGGGCCGTTACGCGCAGGCCGACGATCTGTTGCAGGCCCTGCCGCCCGAGGCGCGCGCGATGCCGGAGCTTCGCCAACTTGCCGCGCATGTCGCGTTCCTGCGTGCCGCGCGCGATGCGCCGTCCGAGGATGCGCTGCGCGATGCGATCGCCGCAGATGCCGGGGACCTGGAAGCACGTTATCAGCTCAGTGCAGTGCGGCTAGTGGCGAATGACTACGATGGAGCGATGGAGCAACTGCTTGAAATCGCGCGACGCGAGCGCGGCTTTCGCCAGGATGCCGGCCGAAGCGGGTTGCTTGCCATCTTCGAGCTGCTGGGCGATGAGGACGAGCGCGTCGCGCGCTATCGCGCGCTGCTTCAGCAAGACGATGCACTGAGAAGACCGCCATGATCCGGCGCATCCTGCCCACTGTCGACAAGTTTGTGCGGATCGTGCTTGATGGCTGGGGAAAGCCGCGCGTCGAGGAGGCGGGGGGTGTCTGTTCCCTGTCTTTCGGTGGTGGGGTGGTGCAGAGTTCGATGCGTCTTTCCGAACCTTTCGGATTGGACCTCGGCTACACGCGCGCCATGATGGGTTTCCTGCTGTTCTGCGCCGAGCCCCGGACCATCCTGATCGTCGGACTCGGCGGCGGCTCGCTCTCAAAGTACTGCTATCGCCACTTGCCCGAAGCACGCATCACTTCACTCGAAATCGAACCGGATGTGATCGCGTTGCGCGAGCAGTTTCGGGTACCGCCCGACAATGAGCATTTTCGTGTCGTCCAGGCGGACGCCTCGACGTATCTCGCCGCGGGCGATGTGCAGGGATACACGAGTGCAGGCGCGCGCGGGACAAGCGGTTGCGCCGCGGGCGATCTCGAGGCCGATGTCATTCTACTCGATGGCTACGATGCGCAAGGCCTGCCCGATCGCCTGTGCACGGAATCTTTCTATGCCGATTGCTGGCGGGCGTTGAGCGAGCAGGGCGTGCTGGTCGTCAATCTCTGGGGAAACGACCAGCACCGCGGCGCATATCTGAGGCGTCTTCGCCGGGTGTTCGGCGGGCGGGTGTGGTGGGCCAAATCATGCGACAGCGGGAACCTGATCGCGTTTGCGTTGAAGAGCGAACGCTACTTTCCGCAATGGTCGCGGCTGCTGTCGTTGGCGCGTTCGCTCGACGCGCGACTCGGTCTTGGCCTTGCCGCAATCGTTACAGACATGCGCGAGCGCCGGGACCCGGATGCATGATGCGCATGGACTAGCCTTTTTTCATCAGGCCGATCAGCCAGAGCAGCAGCACCGCGCCGATGGTGGCCATGGCGATCGCGCCGAGAAACCCGCCGACATGGATGCCGAGCAGGCCGAACAAGAAGCCACCGATGATCGCGCCGATGATGCCGATTACGACATTGCCGGCGAATCCGAAGCCCCTGCCCTTCATCAGCAGTCCCGCGATCCATCCGGCAATGGCGCCGATTACCAGGAACACCAGCAGGGCCTGTAGATTCATGGTCTGTTCTCTCTCGATCCGGTTGGGCGGCGCGCTACGTCGGTGAATCGGTGGGATCGGCCTCTGCGCCGCTGCGGAGCCAGTGGACTGCCTGCGCCACGGTCTCGAAGCGCCGCACATTGACGCCGCGGTTGACCGCAACCGTTTCCGCGAATGCCACGTTCTCGAGCAGGTGCTCCGGATTTGCATCGACAAACGCGATTTCCCGGAGCGATGACGGAACCTTCCGGGCAGCTTCGACCACGACCGAGTAGACATCGGTCGTACTGAAACTCGGACCATCGAGATTCTCCTCGATCAGGAGGCAGGCACAGCCATGCCGTGCACAGACCTGGGCCAGCTCGTCGAGATAGCGGCGTACGGTTTCGACGGTGTTGTCGCCGGTGACCACGGCGTGCAGATGGTTCGAGGTTTGTTTGACTACGAGGGAGTAGCTCATTTTGGCATATTCCTTATGAGTACGCCGGTTCGTCAGGCAGGTGCGGGACGTTGGTTAGCCCGCATATTCAACTGCCGGGCGCAGGAAAAGGAAAGCAAGCCGGCCAGGACGGTAGCGGGAGGGGCGCTGGACTCAGGCAACTGTTTGGATATACAGTATTCGGCATGGAACCCCTCACCAAGCGCCAGGCCGAGATTCTGGCCCTGATCCGCAAGTTTTTGGCCGAGGCCGGCCGCCCGCCGACCCGTGCCGAGATTTGCGAGGCCTTTGGCTTCAGTTCACCGAATGCGGCCGAGGAGCACCTGCGCACGCTGGCGCGCAAGGGCGCGATCGAGATGATTCCCGGCCTCTCGCGTGGCATCCGCGTGTTGAAGACCCCGCGCGGCATGGATGCGGCCGAGCCGGGGCTCCCCGTGGTGGGGCGGGTGGCGGCAGGCAGCCCGATTCTCGCCGAGGAAAACGTCGAGGAGCGCTACCAGGTCGATGCGCGCCTGTTCAGTCCGGGCGCCGATTACCTGCTGCGCGTGCGTGGCCACAGCATGCGCGATGCCGGCATCCTGAACGGCGACCTGCTCGCCGTGCACCGCACCAGCGAGGCGACTAGCGGCCAGATCGTGGTCGCACGCCTCGACAGCGACGTCACGGTCAAGCGTTTCCAACGCCGCGGCCATACGGTGCGGCTGCTGCCCGAGAATCCCGACTTCGAGCCGATCGAGGTCGATCTGCGCCGCGAGCCGTTTGCCATTGAAGGCATCGGCGTTGGCGTCATCCGCACCAGGCCACGATGAATCTGCCGGATATTTTGCAACGCGCCGACATCTGGCGCGGCGATGCCGCTCCCCCTGTGCAGGCGCTGCCCTCGGGTTTTCCCGGGCTCGACGCGCTGTTGCCGGGCGGGGGGTTGCCGCGCGGTGCGCTCACCGAGATCGTGATCCCGCGCGAAGGTATCGGCGAGCTTTCCCTGCTCATGCCCGCGCTGGCACGCGCCACGGAGGACGAACGCTGGCTGGTGTTCGTCGCGCCGCCGCACGTTCCGTACGCGCCGGCGCTGGCGCGTGCCGGTGTCAATCTCGCGCGCGTGCTCATCGTGCATCCGCGCAACGCGCAGGAAGGGCTCTGGGCGGTAGAGCAGGCGCTGCGTGCCGGGACGGCGAGCGTGGTGCTCGCCTGGCTGGCACACGCCGACTCCAAGGCCCTGCGGCGCTTGCAACTTGCCGCCGAGGCGGGTGAATCGCTTGGGATTCTGTTTCGTTCCATTCGCAGTATCGAGGAAGCATCCCCGGCGGCGCTGCGCTTGAAGCTCGAACCGGCGAGCCTTGAAACCGCAAACAGGCCATCCATGGCCTGCGGCCCTCACCTCGGTCCGATCGGTGAAGGCGCGCGTGTCGCGGTGCATATTCTCAAGCGCCGGGGCGGCTGGCCGACCGGCCCGGTGATAGTGGAGGTGGATCATGTTGTGGCTCGCCCTCTATCTCCCCGCGCTTTCGCTCGAAATCTTCGCCCGCGCCGACCCCGCGCCTGAGCCGCTTGTCGTCTCTGTTGACGAGCGTGTTCAACAAGTCCTGATCGCCAACCGCGCGGCGCAGACGCTCGGCGTGCGGCCCGGCATGGGGCTCGGTGCGGCGCACGCGCTGGTGCCCGATCTGCGCGTGCACCCGCGCGATGCCGTTGCCGAGCATGCGATGCTCGAGCGTCTCGCTGCCTGGGCCGGACAGTTCACCTCGCAGGTAAGCATTGTCTCGCCGCACATGTTGCTGCTCGAGGTAGAAGGCAGCCTCACGCTGTTCGGTGGCCTCGCGCCGTTGCGCGAACAGGTCCGCGCGCAGATTGCTGCGCTCGGTTTCGAGGCGATCATGGGCATTGCGCCCACACCGCTCGCCGCAACCTGGTTCGCGCATGCCGGGCGCGAGGTGGAGATTACCGATCAGGCAACCTTGTCTGGCGCGCTGGCGGCGCTGCCGCTCGCCTGCATGGGGCTGGCAGAAAAGCAGCGCGATACCCTGCACGGCATGGGCGTGCGTACGGTTGGCGATTGCCTGCGTCTGCCGCGCACGGGACTCGCGCGGCGACTCGGCGCGGAGCTCGTCGCGGCATTCGATCAGGCGCTCGGGCGTATGCCCGATCCACGCCCGTATTACAGTGCGCCAGCCCGCTACCGCGGCAACCTTGCCTTGCCCGGTTCAGTCGAGAATACCGAAGGACTTCTGTTCGCATTGCATCGGCTGTTGCAGGAGTTGGGTGGTTTTCTTCTCGCGCGCGGTGCCGGTGTCCCGGCGTTGACGCTAATCCTGCACCACGTAAAGCGCGCCACGACCGAAGTGACGCTTGGGCTGGTGGCACCGAGCCGCGATGTCGAGCATCTGTTTGCGCTGTGGCGCGAACGCCTTGAGCGCGTCGTGCTGACCGCGCCGGTCGAGGAGATCACGCTGCGTGCCGATGCGCTCGTGCCACTTGGCAGTCGCGCCGGCGATTTCTTCGCGCCCAAACATGCCGATCCGCAAGCACGCGCCGCGCTGATCGAGCGGCTCAAGGCCCGTCTGGGCGAGGACGCGGTGCGCGGGCTCGCGCTGGTGGCGGAGCACCGGCCGGAGCGGGCATGGCGTTACGTCGCCGTGGGCGAGGGAGAGGGCACCGCTCCGTCTACCATACGTCCGCTGTGGTTATTGGCTGCACCGCTGCCGCTGGAAGAACGTAACGGCACGCCGTGGCTGGAAGGTGCGCTCGCGCTCGCGCCAGATCGGGAGCGTATTGAATCCGGCTGGTGGGACGATGGCGACGTGCGCCGCGACTATTTCGTCGCGCATAGCGCTGCCGGTGCGCGGTTATGGGTATACCGGGAGCTCACCGGCCCCCGGCGCTGGTTTCTGCACGGCGTGTTTGGTTAACGTGCACAACCCCTGTCATTCTGACGCGCAACAAGCACCGGCCGTCATGAAGAACTTGGAACTTCCACAACAAACCATTAGGCTACGCTTCGGCTGCGCCCCTGCAACTGGCGAATTCGCCCGGCGCGGCCCCAACAAGCTTTTCCCGCAATCCCCGCAGCAAGTTCTGGAGCCAGGAAAGATGACAAAGGTTTACACAAGCATTGCCGCTATTTGTGCTGTTCTGCTGCTATCCCCCGCGATGGCTGCCGAGAAGAAGGCCGACGCCAAGCCGGCCGCAGTGGCCACGGCTGTCGCCAAGGTTACGGCGACCGTAACGGCCATCGACTACAAGGCGCGCACGGTCAAGCTGAAGGACGAAAAAGGCAACGAAACGGAGCTGGTGGTCGGCCCCGAGGCCACGCGCTTCAATGAGGTAAAGAAAGGCGACGTGGTAACGTTCGAGTATTACGAATCAGTCGCCGTCGAGGTAACGCCGAAGGGCGCCGCCGCCCCGGCTGCTGGTCAGGCTGAGTACATGGAAAAGAACAAGCCGACCCAGGGACCGGGCGGAACCATAATGCGGACCGCAACCATGACGGCCACGGTCGAGGCCATTGATTACAAAAAGCGCACGGTCAAGCTAAAAGGTCCGCAGGGTAATTCCCGCACGTTTACCGTTGGCCCCGAAGCCAAACGCTTCAACGAAGTGAAGAAGGGTGATCAGGTGACCATCAGCTACACTCAGGCCACGGCGATCAACGTGACCAAACCCGAGAAGAAGAAGTAGGAACTGCCTCTGTACCATCGCCCTGGCCAGCCAGCGGTCAGGGCGATTCTTCTTTTGGCGGGCAACATGGCCCGCCGGATCCGTCGCCTACCCACCGCCCAACCAGCTAAGCGCTGCCGTGCGGTCGCCATCGGCGAAATGCCGCACTTCGGCATCCACGAAGTGACTGGCGACTCTGGGCAGTACCGCAAGAAACCCATCGTCCGTGACGGCCGCAATGCGCGCGATCTTGCGGTGATGATCCTTCACGAAGCGGATATGGCTCACCAGTGCGCCAAAGCTGGCCCATCCGGGAAAGCGTGATGCCGCAATCATGAGCCCTCTAAGACTTCCGTGCTGCTCGATGTAGGGGTCAACGATCTTTGCTAACGCCTCGAAATCGGCAGTTTGCAACGGGCCGACCGGCTCAAGGACCAGCACCCCGTACTCCGGTAGAAGTTCGTGCCTTAGCATCGCAATCTCCTTGCAGCCCGGTCGCGATGTAGAACGCCATATGAGCCATGCGGACGTTGTCCGGCGATGGTGTGGCGGCGCCCGCGGTCCAGTACGTCAGCGTTTGGGCGGCAGGCTCGAGACAAACCCGACCGCGCGCTTCACCCACGCAAGAAGATCCTTGTCGGACTCGAAACCCTTCTCGTCCACAAACAGGAAGCCGGTGAGCGGTTGGCCGGTGAAATCCATTTTCCGCGCATGCGGCAGCTCGAGGCATTCCTCATACTGCTGTGGTCCGACCCGAACCATCAGCTCGTTTCCGATTACGCCAATGCACATGTGCCCGTTCAGCATGAAGGCCAGCCCGCCGAACATGCCCTTTTCGGACACGTTCGGGTATTCGTCGAGCGCTTCACGCACGCGCTGCGCGACCCCTTCGTCGTAGGCCATTGCGGCGGCTCCTCCCGACCGTGCATACGCATGGCAGGCCGGAGGTCGAGGTCCCGGCCGCCTGTGCGGTGCGGTTTTTGTTTCGGGTGACGGGTAATCCTAGCGCCTGACGCGCGGTGGAATTTGATCCACGTCAATTTGTGCGGGTAGCCGGGCACCGCGAGCCGGGATCCAGTGGCGCTCCAGGGTGCGGAAGCACGCCGGATTTGCGGCGGGTGCGGGCACATACGGGGCCGCCCGTGCCTGCCGGCGCACCGTAAATAAATGTCCCGGTGGCGGCGCAGCCTCTCGAATCTCCGGGCTCGAACCCCTCAGTCGCCGCGTGGCCGCCGCAAGGGAAACCAGCGCGGGAGCATTGAGACAAGGACTCCATCCTTGAGGGCCAAGTGATGATACAGACCGGCGAGCGCGTGGAAACCTGCGACCCACAAGATCGTATCGCCAAGCCAGGTGTGAACGCTCGCCACGGTCTTGCCTGCGTTGTGTGAGGCACCAACGAGAGGTTGAATCTCCAGTCCAAAAAGCAGCGTCAGTGGATGCCCTTCGAGCCATGCGCCGGCAATGGCGGTTATCGGTACTGCGAAGAGAAGCAGGTACAACATTCCATGCACGCCAGATGCTCCGACACGCATCCAGCGCGAAAGCGGCGCAGGGGTCGGGCGCTTGTCGACGAGTTGCCAAAGTACTCGCAACGCGACAAGGGCGAACACGCACAATCCAAGTGATTCGTGGAGTTGGCGATCGAAATCGCGGGCAGATGAGTACACGCGTTCTTCCGATCCTCCCGGGCCGTAAATGAACGCGATCAGAACCAAGAGAGCTGTCGCCCAGTGGAAGGTTTGCGCGATCGCTCCGTAGCGCGTGCGCGAGGAATCCGCCAATTCAATTCCGTTCATATGGAACACACGCTACCTGATTGCTGGCATGAGTAAGGGGTTCTGGGCACTCAAACTATTTTGCCTGCAGAGTGCAGCGCCAGTATATCGGCGATAGCGCGGTTCAGCGGTGTCGGCACGCCTTTTCGCTTCCCCAGTTCCACCACACCGCCGGAAAGCCAACGCACCTCCAGCGGATTGCCTCGCTCGAGATCGTGATGCATTGATGACGTCATGTCAGGGTCCACATCGTCCGCCAGTTGCAGGCGCACCTCGGCGTAGTCTTCAGCCAGGTCCACCCCGTGCGCGCGCCCGACTGCAACCACCTCCCGCATTACGTCGAGCAAGAAGGCGCGGGTCTGTGGGTTCTCGCGGATTGGACCGATGGGCTTGCGAATCGTCGTCGTGGTCCCCGACAGGCCCACTAGGAAGACATACTTCTGCCAAATCTCGCGCAGGATGTTCTCCGACAGTTCTGCGTTGATGCCGCCCGCAAGGGAGGCCGCCAGAAGCGCCTGCCCCCGAGACGACCGGGAGCCATCGAACTCGCCGAACAGCAGCCGCTGCATCGGGCCTGTCTGGCGTATGACGCCCGGCCTGTCGATGCTCGCCGCGACGTAGCCCACACCGCCCATGATCTGCGATTCGTCATAGGCGGCGCGCAGATACTGGTCTTTCAGTACACCGTTCTGAAACGAGATTATCGTCGTGCGAGGACCGACCATCGGGCGGATCTGTTGCAGCGCCGTCTCGGTATCCCACAGCTTGACGCACAGCATCACGAGATCCACGACACCCACCTCACGGGGATCGTGAGTCGCGTTGACGCGGGGAATGTGAATGCTTGTCGGCCCTTCGATGCGCAGGCCTTGGCTACGCATGGCCTCGAGGTGCTTGCCGCGGGCAATGAAGTGCACATCGGCACCCCCGTCGCAAAGGCGGGCGCCGAAGTAGCCGCCCAGTCCACCTGAACCCATCACTGCAATGCGCAAGGCTTGGCTCTCCATCTAATGCCCATATTCAGCATACATTTACCGTGTAAGGCCGGCGGCCGGATTGACCCGTGTTGTGCGCTCTAACGCAGAACCAACCGGCGCGCTGTTTCTTTGCGCGTCCGTGCTTAGCGGTGGGTTAGGGCGACCGGGGGTGTATAGCCGAGAACGGCGACCAGGACTTCCCGTAGCCCGGAACTGCTGTCGAGGTCACGTCGTGGGCACGCGGGGAATTGTACCCATTCTGGCCAATGCAAACGAGAAAGGGCCGCCCAAATGGGCAGCCCTTTCTCATGCGCGCACGCCCGAAACGCTGGTTGCCGCGTACGAAGCGTGTCGGAGCTTTAAGCGGCCTTTTTCCGCAAGCGCGGAGTGCGGGGAGGCGTCGGTGAACTTGGATTTTCCGGGACGGACGTCGCCAATCCTGGTGATGTTCCGGCGATGTCCGGTACCAGAACCGGTCGCGATACCGGTTCCGAACGATGAGTCGCACTTTCCGTTTGCCGTGCGTATTCTGCAAGCGTTGCTCTCACCCTTAGCCGCTTCCAGGCGACGGTGAAAACAACAAGTGTCGAAGCGATCACAACCAGATGTGTCGTTGTCGGCGGTTGCTGTCCGATAAGCTCGATCGCCTGAAACAGAAATGCGATTCCGAAACCCAACAGCGAAACTACGCCGATAGCGGCGAATTCGTGAGTCACCGTGTATGTGGTCCACTCAGCGGGATTGGGTTTGCGGCTGGCAAGCAGCATGACCGAATATCCAAGTACCGCCAGTACAACAAACACGGTGCCGACAACGGCGTGCATACTGTTCTCCTGAGAAAACCCTTTCGGGCAACTGCAACATTATTCGCATGCGACCGTTGGAAAGTCATCATCGCGTTCGTCGCCCGATGCCTTCGATGAAGTCTCAAATATTGCTGTTAAATCCCAATCGTTTTGGATAGATAAATATTGTTTCTCGAATTGTTCAGAATCTTTTGATGATCCCGGAACGTCGTCTTCTCGGAAAAATGCCTTGTAACCTCTTCCTGGGCATCCGTGACATTCCTTAATGTTCTCTTAAGGCCCGCCGTACGTATGGTTTCAATGTCTCACCCGAACGTTTTTGGGCAACTGTTCGCGGGCGCGGCCAGCGCGGAGGGAACAAGAAAAGCGGCTAGAGAAGACATATTTCTAACATGTGAGTAAGAAATACGATCTGGCTCCGCATTTCTTTTCGCACGCTATTGGCGCGGCTCCAACCGATATAGGCGCTCCGCATTACCGTGCGCGACGGCATGGGCGACGGATGGTGGCACCTCCGCCAGTGCATGGCGCCACTGCTTGACCTGTTCAAGGTAGAACGCATCCCAGTGCTGGTACCAGACGTTGTCGAGTGCGAACACAAACCGGTCCGGATGGGTCAGGATGAGTTCCTTCCACGCTGGGCTTAGATGGTCACCCTCGAACATCCGCGTCCACGGTTCACGCGACTCGCGCGTGATCACCGATGTCGTATGTGCAGTGAGCAGATGAAAATTCGCGTGCGCCTTGATCAGTCTGGCTGCCTCCGGTGGTTGCAACTGCCCCATGTGGTTGAGCAGGAATGGAAGCGTGGGATGCTCCCTCAGCAATGCCTCAAAACCGCCCATGAACCGATCACGTTCTGGTGGCGACAGCGACGCGAACTCGATGTGCACGACAAACGGCCAGCCGCGTTCCGCTGCTGCAGCGAGGGCAAACGTGACGCGGTCATCGTCTGGATAGACCCGAACCTCTGGGGCCTTATCGCCCTTGCGGGCGTGATACAGCAGCATCTCCGCCATGGCCCGGAAGCGCCCGCTATTAACCTGTGCCTGGACAAACTTCCGCCATTTGGCCGGATTCTTGTCAAACGCGCCGCTCTTGGTGCGCACCGAGGGTACGATTCGCTGCGGATGCTGGGCGGCAAGGTCTGCGACTTCGCCCGGCTTGCGGCCCGATCGAGCGGCAAGAACTGTCCGATACACTCCGGCAGCATCCATGCGCCGAATGATCAGGCCGAGATCGCTGACGTCTTCATCCACCTGGCTGTGTGCGTCGACAAAATACAGCTCCAGTGCCACCCCGGGCTGCGTGGCGGCGATGTCGGCGCCACGCGCAAGGGGAGAATTGAGAGAAAGCATCAAAACGGCAAGCACGAGCGCCGCTCTCACGTGCCCTAAAGAGCCAGCCCTGATCATCGAGGCCCTCCAACGTTTGAAGTTACCGGCCGCCGGAACGCGCAACGCCGAGGATACCTGTAAACGCATCTTTCAGGCGCTCCGGTCAACCGAAAGGTTAGCGCACATCTTCTGCCATCAAAGGTCGAACAACCCGGGACAACTCGTTACCAAGCGCCAAGTGCTGTTCAGCGTCAAGGTGTACTCCATCGAGTTTGCTGGTGGTAATGACGCTGCCCGCATCGAAAAAATGGCAACCGACTTCTTTGCAGACATTTCGATAGGCGGCGGCCAGGCCAACGCACTTTCTTTCCCCACCTTCGAACTTCGGCGCAATCGGCCCTTTTGGCGTCTGGATAGCCGGGGGAGCCACCACCAGTATTCGGGGCACCGGCATACCGGGTTCGATGGGCGCTGTACGGATGGCCGAGACAAGGGCGAGAACGCCTTGAGAGGAATGCCATGCGTTGTGCTCGTGCATGGATTGAAAGTCGTTGGTGCCGAGCATCAGGACGACCAGTGCAAGCGGCGAGTGTATTTCGATTCGTTGAGCCAAACCGACCAGGCCATTTCGGCCGGGCTTGAATGGATCATCCCAGACCGTGCGGCGACCATTGAGGCAATCCTCGATGACGCGGACCTTCTTGCCGGAGGAACAGAGAGCGATTTCCATCACACCCGGCCAACGTTGGTCGAAGGGCAAGCGCT
>LJVB01000038.1 GCA_001304215.1 Acidithiobacillales bacterium SM1_46
CTCATACTCGTCGCAATTCTGGCGTACCTCTATGCTCAGAACGGCTACGATGCTCGAACCTTCACAATGTGGGAGCGCCTGCTGACGCAGGTGCGTGTGCTCTTTTTCTATATAGGACTCGTCATCGTGCCGCGCCTGGACGCGTTCGGTCTTCTCCACGATGACATCGCCGTGTCGACTTCTCTGCTGTCGCCGTGGACCACGCTCCCGGCAGTTGGGGGAATAGCCATTCTGCTGACGCTCGCCGTTCGATTGCGCACCTGTTGCCCACTGGTGAGCCTTGGCATTCTATGGTTCTTCGGGGCCCACCTGCTGGAGTCAACCATCTTTCCGCTTGAGATCGCGCACGAGCACCGCAACTATCTCGCCACCTGGGGGATACTGCTGGCCGCTACCGATCCAGTGCAGCGACTGCTGGCCTCCGCGCGGCCACGCGTGGTCTGGATCGGCCTCGCATCGGTGTTGATCATATTCGCCGGTGTGACGATCGCACGTGCAAACCAGTGGTCCGGCGCTCAGAACCTCTATGTGTTCGAGGTCTTGCACCACCCGGATTCCGCGGGTGCTCAGGCCGGGTTTGCGAATGTGCTGCTTGCGCAGGGTCGTGTGGACGAATCCGTGGAAGCCATGCGAAAAGCCTCGGCCCTGGCGCCGGCCGAGGCCGGCTACCTGATCAGTCTCCAGACTGTGCAGTCCATGCACAGCCGATCACTCCAAGCTGGAGATACCGAAGAAATTTCGCGAAGACTCGCGTCCGGCCCTGTGTCAGCCGTCACTCAATGGGCGCTCAGCAAAACCAGCGACTGCATCAACGATCGCTGCAAGACGCTGCGGGTTCCATTGGAAGAGTGGACTGGCCTCCTCATAGGTCGACCCGAAGTGTTGAAGAACAGGAACCTCCTTTCCTACTTCCACTACTTTCATGCGCGCGCACTCTTGGCCCAGGGAAAGATCAACCCGGCTATCAGCGCCTACCGCCAGTCGTACGAAATTGACAGCAACTACTATCACCCGCTGTTTGATCTGGCCTATCTGTTCTTGGAGATAGGTCGCCCCGACCTCGCAAAGCCGATTGTCGATGAATTGCATCGTCTGAACGCACGCACCACTCACAAGCGTTCTGCCGAAATCACGCAACTTGAAGAGCGCCTCGAGCGCGCCAACAGAAATTATCCCCCCAGTGCTCCTTCGCATTAGGAACGCATTCAGGGCGCCGCAGTTCCAATACCCGGCTCTCGCCGTGGTACTGGGAATCGTCGTTTCGCTGGCCTACCTGCCCGGATTGGCAGGGCCTTTCGTACTGGACGACATCCCGAACCTCGTCCAGAACTCCGCCCTCGTTCCACCGACGCTCACCTTCGAAACCATCAAACAAGCGGCCTTGTCCGGAATAAGCGGAGCGCTCGGTCGACCGCTCGCGATGGTGAGCTTCGCGCTGAACGCTTACTACGCCGGGGGCCTGCAAAGCGCGCTGCCGTTCAAGGTCACGAACCTGATCATTCATCTCGTAAACGCGTTACTCGTGTACGCGCTTTGCCGCCTCCTGCAACATCGACTGCCTGCTAGGTTCCAGCAGAACAACGGGTGGATGCCCCTCGCCGTTGCGGCTGCGTGGGCTCTTCACCCGATGCAGCTTACCGCCGTTCTCTATAGCGTCCAGCGAATGACCAGCCTCTCGGCCCTGTTCGTGCTGGTCGGGCTCATCATCTTCACACACGCGCGCGCTCGCTACGCGGAGGCCCCGTCTCGCGGCCTGTTAATCATGGGGGGCGGACTTGCGCTTGGACTGATATTGGGTTGTGCCGTAAAGGAAAACGCGATTCTGATTCTCGTGTATGCGGGCGTCATCGAACTGACCATGTTCGATCGCACGGCACTTTCGAAGCGAGCCAGAGTCTTGCTTGGCGGCTTCTACACCGGGACGCTACTCGTGCCCGTGCTGATTGGCGCCTTAGCGATCGCACTCGAACCATCATTAGTCACAGCGGATTATGCGGGGCGCGATTTCACGCTGACGCAGCGGTTGCTCACACAGATGCGGGTGCTGTGGTACTACCTGGGCCTGCTGTTCGCTCCGCGTCTCGGAGCGTTTGGGCTTCATCACGATGATATGGTGGTAAGCACAAGCATTATCGATCCGTGGCAAACGCTACCCTCATTGACCGGCATGATTGTGATCGCAGCGGTGTCTTGGCTCGCACGTGGCCGCTTTCCGGCGTTGGCACTTGCCGGACTCTGGTTCCTGGGTGGTCACGCCATGGAGTCGAGCATCATCGCGCTTGAAATCGCGTACGAGCACAGGAACTATCTTCCGTCAGTCGGGTTCATCTTTGGCGCAGTGTCAGTGCTAGGGTCGTGCGCGGCACACACGCACTATCGGCGATGGGTGCAAGCCGGCGTCGTGCTTTGGATTGCATCGCTCGGACTTGTTACCTGGCTGCGCGCTGGCACATGGTCCAGCGATGAACAACTCATTGTGACGACGGCACGTCATCACCCCGAATCAGCCAAGTCTCAGGCCATGCTTGCCGAGCTGCTTGCCATTCGATATCACAAGCATGATCTTGCGCTCGAGCGATACGCCTACGCGTCACAACTGGCGCCGACGGAACCTGGCTATCTTATCGAACGTGTCAAAATTGCTTGCTCAGGTGCCGGGGCAACCAGTCGTCGCGCGCCGACCGGCGCCGCTTTGCTGACCCGAATACCAGACGCGCGCGCGAATAGTTCCGGCAACGGCCCAGACCGGTCAGAAGTGACGCCTATGCCGCCCGGCAGTCTGCTGTCTCCCGATTTGCCGCCCGTGATTTGGAATCGGATCACAAACCAGCTTCGGTCCGGGCCAATCAGTGCCTTCACCATTCGAGCTCTCGTGTCGACTACAGATCGCGCAACCGAGACCGTCGGAACCTGTCGCATGTTGGCGCCGGAATTCGCCAAGTGGCACCACGCGGTGATCCAAAACACTCGCACGAATGCGCGCTGGCATCGAGCCGCCATCTTTAGCCTGTTCGAACTGACGTTCGAACTCGGCGACTATCCCGGCGCCCTCGCGGCGGCAGATGCGGGACTGCGGACCACGCCAGGCTCCATGGACTACGGACTAATGCGCGCCGATGCTCTGATCGTGTTGAAACGTCTCGACGAAGCGGAGCGGCTTCTCACGCAGCTCGGCAACCGCGCCGCGTCACATGACCACGCCGAATCGATTTCCGTGCTGCGAACCAAGATCGACACGCAGCGCAAGCAATCATCGCCACGACGGCGCGAATCGACCGGATAGCCCGTGACGACACTGAAACCGCGGCAGAGCGGAAAATCGCTTCACTGGCTGGTGGCCTGTCTGGTCGGTGCTGCGCTGTGCATCGCCATCGTGCTCAGTTACTGGCCCGGACTTCACGGTCCATTTGTCTTCGACGATGCCGAAAACATCACGGCCAACCCTCCGGTGGCGCTACGCACTTTGAACGCGACGACGATTGCCGATGCGTTGCTTGCCAATGATGCCGGACCGCTGAAACGGCCGCTCGCCTCGCTGACATTCGCGCTCAATCACTATTTCGCCGGCGGCTTCGAAAGTGCCTTTCCCTTCAAGGCAACAAACCTCGCGATTCACGTCATCAATAGCTGGATCGTCTATGCCCTGGTCTTTGCTCTGATGGGCGTCGCCCGCGACAAATCGGAATGGAGCGGGCGAGATCGCGCGATTTTCGCGTGGTTGTGCGCTTCAGTCTGGGCGCTGCATCCAATTCAGATTACAAGCGTACTGTACGTCGTACAGCGAATGACGAGCCTCGCCGGCACATTTGTGCTCGCGGGCCTGTGGGCGTTCGTGTACGGCCGATCGCAGCTGGCAGAACATCCGGCTCGCGCCACATGGTGGATGACGGCCGGTCTCGTCGGGGGCACATTGTTGGGCATCACGGTAAAGGAACCCGCCGCGCTACTGCCGCTTTACGCGCTCGCGATTGAATTTTCATTCTTTCGCTCGAACGA
Organism: Acidithiobacillales bacterium SM1_46; assembly: GCA_001304215.1. Lineage (GTDB taxonomy): Bacteria > Pseudomonadota > Gammaproteobacteria > Acidiferrobacterales > Sulfurifustaceae > SM1-46. The sequence goes on from LJVB01000038.1 coordinate 3,997, forward strand.
GCTCAAGCGGTCCGCGCGCCGACGATTGCTGTTTCTCTATGCTGGCGCACTCGCGGTGCCAGCGGTCTTATTTGGTGGATACCTGATTCTTCAGCCCCATTTCTTCTCGGAAAGCTACGCTACCCGCACGTTCACGCCGCTGGAACGACTACTGACCGAGGCGCGCGTGCTCTGGCACTACATCGGACTGCTGCTATATCCGATACCGTCGCACTTCGGTCTTTTTCATGATGACATTATTCCCAGCACCGGACTGCTAACCCCTCCGACCACGCTGCTCGCGTGCCTCGCCTGGGTCGTCACGGCGACGACTGCACTGGCGGTTCGCGATCGTCATCCCCTTCCGGCTTTCTCGATTCTCTGGTTCCTCGCGGGCCACAGTCTCGAGTCCAGTTTTTTTGGACTGGAACTGGCGCACGAGCATCGAAACTACCTGCCGTCGCTCGGACCCATACTTCTGGTCGCGGCAGGTATTTGCCAAATCGGAGCCCGGCTATTCACGGGTGATCGTGGAAAAATTCTCGTTGCGGGGACGGTCGCCAGTGTCCTAGCGTTCAGCACCTGGGTTCGCTCTACGGACTGGTCCAGTCTGTCCGAGCTCGCATTCGCAACGGCACGCCACCACCCCGACTCTCCGCGGGCCAACGACTTTGCAGCACGCGTCGCGCTTGGAGACCAGCATGACGTGGCACGTGCAATCGCTCATACGCTGCATGGCCTCAAGCTCCAACCCGATGAGGCGGGGTTTCATCTCGACCTGCAATTGCTACTTGCAATCCAGGCAAGGGAAATGGACTCGTTTCTAAACCAGCACGCCGGAAACAATGAGGGCCGCGGTCGCATCGAGATCCAGATCGCGGGACTGGACGAGCGCTTTAATGCAACCCGCAGCGGCGGGTTGTGGGTGATTCAGCACCCCGCCTCGACGGACGAGCAGCTACGGCAACTGCTATCCACGCGGACATTGTCAGTGCACGCGGTGGTTGCGCTGGAGACGGCTCGGCACTGCGCGACCCAGACGCCCACCCCGTGCGAGGGTCAGTACGACCGAATTCTCGGCTGGCACGTCGCCGCGGCCGGAAATCCGCACACCTCGCGAACCTATCGCGGCGTAATTGCATCTGGCGCAGCGCGCCTCGCCGCCGCTCGAGATAATTATGAGTCTGCGCTCAACTGGATCCGACGCGCCAGGACATTCTCCCCGGACGAATTGGCCTATCAAATAGGAGAGGCCGAGTACTTGATCCGTCTAGGGCAACTCACGGCAGCAGAGCAGGTCATGTCGTCCATCAAACACGGGCAGTGGTCGCGAGCCATGGTCGCTTCGAATCATGCGAACCTCGAGGCTCTGGAGCGGCTGTGGAGTGAGAGAAGCGGGAAGACCAGCCGCTAGCGTCCCCCTGCCCTACAAACCCGGTGGTCCGAAGCAGGCGCCGCAGTCATCTACTATTATTCCTTTACCTGAGCAGGTTCATGAAACCCGCATTCTGAAACAAGGTTGCGAAAACAGCAGCAGATCTAGACAAACATAGCCATAAAACCCCGGACGCTTACCCATCATGAGCCAAAGCTCGACCCAAGACTCGGACGTATTGTCAGTGATTCTTCCCGCCAAGAACGAGGCGAACGGCCTTCGCCAGGTGCTTCCGTTACTTCGCGAGCGCTATCCACATGCGGAGATCATTGTTGTTGACGACGGCTCGACAGACGACACCGGAGCGGTCGCGCAAGGCTGCGGCGCACGAGTGGTCAAACACCCCTACAGTATGGGCAATGGAGCGGCAATCAAGACTGGCGCAAGGGCCGCACACGGCAGCACCCTCGTGTTCATGGACGCTGACAACCAACACGACCCAACCGACATCGAACAACTCCTGGAGCAGCTGGATAACGGCTATGCGATGGCCATTGGTGCACGTGACGGGAATTCGCAAGCCAACGTCGGAAGGTGGACCGCGAATACCATCTACAACATCTTGGCCAGTTGGATGGTGGGGCGCCGAATTCCTGATCTCACGTCCGGCTTCCGCGCTGCGCATGCGGACAAGTTTCGAGAGTTCCTGTTCTTGCTGCCAAACGGGTTCTCCTACCCCACCACTATCACCATGTCTTTCTTTCGCGCAGGGTACCCGGTGGCATACATACCGATACGGGCCCAAAGACGCGTCGGTCGAAGTCATATTCGCCCCCTGCGCGATGGTATCCGATTCTTTCTGGTTATATTCAAGATCGGCACACTCTATTCACCGCTGAAGATGTTCCTGCCGATCAGTCTTGCATTCTTTCTAACCGCGCTGGGATATTACATCTTTACCTTCCTGACAATGGGACGCTTCACGAATATGAGCGGTCTGCTCTTCAGCACATCAGTGCTCATCTTTCTAATTGGACTGGTTTCCGAGCAGATCACCAACCTGCTTTACAGTCGCCGCGATGATTGAGCGCGCCATCATTGTCCTTCTCAACCCTTCTATCCCGTGATCCATTTTGCCATTGGGACCAAGGCGCAATTCATAAAGATGGCGCCGCTGATGTACGTCCTTCATTCTGAGGGAATGCCCTACCATCTTCTTGACCTGTCGCAACACGCGGCGCTAACAGGGCGGATTTTGGCGGACTTCGGTCTGGCGCCGAACATTACTCATCTGCGGTCAGAACGCGCCTCGGTCACGACTTATTGGGAGGCGGCCCGCTGGATCACCACCGGTCTGCGGCAACTTGCGCGGGGAAGAACCGAAGTGCTGAAACGATTCTTCCTCGGCCGATCCGGCGTGGCGCTGGTTCATGGCGATACGCTCTCCACCCTGCTCGGATTGTATCTTGCGCGGCGCGCCGGCCTACAGGTGGGTTTGGTAGAAGCCGGGCTCACAAGCCGAAACCTCTTCAATCCGTTTCCAGAGGAATGGATCCGCCGGCACGCAACCCGACGCTGCACATACCTCTTCGCGCCCGACGAGACCGCCGAAAACTGGCTGCGGCAGTCGTCGTTCGGAAGCAAAATCGTCAATACGGGCTACAACACCGGGCGCGATGCGCTTGCCCTTATCGCGCGATCTACCAAGCCGGGCAACCGCCCTACCAATGAGGAACCGCGACGAGGCTTCGGCGTGGTTACCCTGCATCGACTCGAGACGCTATCCAGCCGCAAGCGTTTCACACGCGCCATTCATTACATCCGCGCCATCAGCGATGCATGGGGGCCCTTGCGATTCTATCTTCATCCGCCGACAGTTCACGCGCTGGCAAGATTTGGACTCGAAACGGTCCTGCGCTCGGCTCCCAACGTGACGACCAGCCCTCTGCTTCCTTACCCCGATTTCGTGCGGGCGCTGACGGAGTCGAGTTTCGTTATCACGGATGGCGGCTCAGTGCAGGAAGAAACGGCCTACTTGGGGAAACCCTGTTTGATTCTTCGCCAAACAACTGAAAGACAGGAAGGGCTCGGTCGCACGGCCAAACTCGCGAGCTGGGATTTGAACGCCGATATACAGCACCTCGTGGGCGCAGCGGGCTTGGTCACCGTTCCTGAGATGCCCACGCTGGATGCTTCCCTACGAGTCATCGAATCATTGCGTCATCACGTTCTGACCTGAGTAATGCAAGTGCCGAAGAAGCGTCGCGCCCGAAGCGTATGGTCAGCTCTCAGGCCAGTGATAGGACTCGTATTGTTGGGTATCGCTGTGTGGTGGATCCGCGACAGCTCGCTGCTCAGCCGAATCAGCGCGCTGCTATTGGTGGTCGCCACCATGTCCGCCAGCCTGACAATACTTGCTAGCGCCCTGACCATGCACCACATCGCCCGCAGTTACGAACGATCGCTTTGCCTTCGGGACGCGCTGCGCGTGGGTGCGTTGGGGACACTGGGAAACTCACTCGGCGGTATGCCGATCGGCACCACAATCAAGTATGTCGTGCTTCATCGAGTGGCTGGTCTGTCGGTCACGCAAATCACGGTCGGGCTCCTCGCCTTTACCGCGAGCCTCGCCATCTGCTTCTTGCTGGTCGGAGGCCTGTCTCTCTATCAGATTGCTGGTGTTCCGGAGTCCTATCGTTTGCCATTGGTGGCTACTGCCATTGCTGTGCCGGTCTCTACCTGGGTATTGCTACGATTTGCGATTGCGCGAATACCCGCTGCCCGGCACATCCTGCCTCTCCTTGCGGGCCCGCAGCTGCCGCGGTTTGTGGCCGTGAGCGCAATCGTGTCACTCGTCTATCTATTTCACCTCGTCGTGATCGCACTCTTCCTTCTGCCCCAACCGACATTGACTCAGGCAGTCATGATTTCCGCCTTCGGAATCTTGTTTGGGCAAAGCAGTCTTCTTCAGTCGCTCGGCGGAATTCAGGAATTCATGATGGGCTTGTCCGCCCATATTTCGGGGCTGAGTGCGGGGGATGGAATTGAAATCGCGCTGGTTGCCCGCGCAAGCTCGATTGTTTCCTCGGCGCTTCTTGTCGCACTGCTGCCCACTCGAGCAGGGGACGCTCGGACAAACGGAACCGGACATGCCGCCAACGGCGTTCAGCCGATGGATGTTGGGAGTACGAACTCGCCTGCGCGATCCAAGCTGAATGAGTAACGGCTTCTTCCCGCGAAACCCGAACAATCGGCCGACTGGGAATCTGTGCGCTCCCGAAGTATCCGCAGGCTTGTCGACACACGACGTGTTCGTGGTATTGCGTAAGCGGTCTGTGAAGCCGCGGGGGCCTACGAACTAGAAGACGCGCCCAAACACGTCTCGGCGGTCGACGGCAACTAACAGTAACGCATCAACACAAGAACCCGGCGGAGAGCTATGCTCGTTGAAAGCGGTACACCAAACATTGGATATTATGTCGTCAGTTAAAACACGTACTGCAATCGTTGCCGCAAAAATCGGCCTTACCGTGACCGTTTTGTACTGGCTGTTGTCGCAGACCAGCTTACTGGGTTTGCGCACCGCTTTCGATCAGATTCCGGTCGTTGTACTTGTTGCTGCTGTATTACTGCATCTGTTGGTCTTTCTTCTGGCTGGGGTTCGTTGGTGGCTGCTGCTGCGCAGCGTTGTGCACGACATTGCACTACTCCACGTCCTGCCAAGTTACTATCTGGGCATTTTCTTCAACAATTTGCTACCTTCGAGCATGGGCGGTGATGCTGTGCGGATCCTGCACCTGCGCTGGAGTGGCATGCAGACGCAAACCTTGATCGGCTCGGCACTTGTTGATCGGATCGTCGGCTTGGCCGCCGTGCTGCTCATGGGCATGATGGCTGTCCTGATTGCACGACCGGGACTTGTTCCACAATCACTGGTCGCCATTCTGGCTGGTCTCACGCTGTCGGCAGCAGTTGTCTTGGGTCTCGCGTGGACACCAGCCGCCGTCCGCCTACTTGATCGACTCGCTTCCCGCTATTCGGAGACCAGAATTCGACGCTGGTTCATTGAAGTGGCGGCGCTGGGTCACGCCGCCGCCAGTGCCAGGCGATCAGTCGTCGCAGCGCTGCTGCTCAGCATCGCACTCCAATCGCTGGTCATTGCAGTGTATTTTCTGATTGCGCGCTCCCTCGACATAGCGGCACCACTTGTTAGCTATTTCGTTATCGTCCCTCTGGTGTTTATTGCCGCAAGCCTGCCGATTTCTCTCGGGGGCCTAGGAGTCCGCGAAGGGGCGCTGGTCGGGCTGCTCGCGTTGATCGGGGTTGAGCGCCATTCCGCCGCCAATCTTTCGATTGTCTATCTAGTGGTGATGCTTGCCGCATCCCTGCCCGGCGCCCTAGTACTGCTGATGCCAAGAAAACCCGCTCATAGCCGCGAAGTGTCGTCCCCGTGAGCGGTCGTAACGACGCCATTCGGCAACACTTTGACGAGCTGGCGCCCGAAATCTCGGAATGGCGCCGCCGCAATCGCTACTACCACGATGACCAGACGCGCCATCTGCAACATCTCGTTGGCAAGAACAAGCGCGTCCTGCAATTGGGCTGCGGAACCGGGGATCTGCTGGCGGCGTTGGCGCCCGAATATGGTCTTGGAATTGACATTAGCCCGGTGATGATCGCGCGTGCACGCGCGAAGCATCCGTCGCTTTACTTTGAGGAGGACGATGCCACGAGCCTGCTCAAGCTCGCGGACCAGCAGTTTGACTTCGTGATTCTGTCGGACCTTGTCGGCTACCTGGACGATATCCAGCGCTGCCTTGATCAGGTGCGACGATTCTGTTCTTCCGAGACGCGCGTGATCGTTTCCTACTACAATTTTCTGTGGGAGCCGATTCTGACGCTTGCCGAGCATCTCCGGCTAAAGATGCCGGCACCGCCCCGGAGCTGGTTGTCACCAGACGACGTCGCCAATCTTTTTGCGCTCGCCCACTTCGAGGTGGTTCGTATTGACCGTCGCCTGCTATTTCCCAAGTTCGTTCCGCTTGTGAGCTGGATCCTGAACCACATCGGTAACCTTCCGGTGATCAACCACGCGTGCTTGACCCATTATGTCGTTGCCAGGCCGTTGCCGGAACCACCCCGCGAAACGCTAACGACGACGATTGTCGTTCCCTGCCGGAACGAACTTGGCAACATTGAAGCAGCGGTCAAGCGGCTTCCGCCATTCGGACGTCACCAGGAGATCATCTTCGTCGACGGCCACTCGACGGATGGAACACAGGACGAGATACGGCGGGTAATCGCCGTGTACCCGGACCGCGATATCAAGTTCCTCGTTCAAGAGGGAACCGGCAAGGCAGATGCCGTGCGCACAGGTTTCGCGGCGGCCATTGGTGACGTACTGATGATACTGGACGCGGACCTGACGGTACCTCCGGAGGAACTGCGGAAGTTCTACGACGCGATCGCGACCGGCAAGGCAGAGTTTCTAAACGGTTCGCGCCTCGTGTACCCGATGGAAGATGAGGCGATGCGATTGCTCAACCTGTTCGCGAACAAACTGTTCGCCATGGCATTCAGTTGGCTCCTCGGGCAACGACTCAAGGACACGCTATGCGGAACTAAGGTCGTTCGCCGAGAGGCATATCGCCAGATCGTTGCCGGTCGTGCGTATTTTGGGGAATTCGATCCTTTCGGTGATTTTGATCTCCTGTTCGGCGCGAGCAAGCTCAATCTGCGCATCGTGGAGATTCCAATCCGCTACCGGGCTCGCGTATACGGGGAAACCAAGATTCATCGATTCAGGCATGGTCTGCAGCTCCTGGCGATGGTGATGTACGCGTACCGCAAGCTCAAGAGCGTTTAGTCCCGGGAACCGGCGACATGCCACGATGCTGAGTACGAGACGCAAGATCACCCTCGCGCGGTGGGCCTATCAATGCGTGCACGCCGCGAGAGCTCTGTTCGCGCGCGACGACCACACCATTGTTGTTCGTGGCGATATTGTCTGGGACCTGGATTTGGGCGAGGGCATCGATTTCGCCATTTATCTACTTGGCGCCTTCGAGCGCTCGTCAATACGCGCCTACTCGCAGCTGATCCACCCCGGTGCCGTGGTGATCGACGTGGGCGCTAACATTGGCGCCCATACGCTTCCTTTTGCACATCTCGTCGGCCCCGGTGGACGTGTCCTTGCCTTCGAGCCAACGACCTACGCGTTCCATAGACTGCAGCGAAATCTTGCTCTTAATCCTGCCATTGCTCAGCGGGTCTCAGCCTATCAGGCAATGCTTGCGGCACAGAGCGGCAACGTGCCGGGCGTTGACCTGTACGCCCGCTGGCCTCTCCGTCATGCGCCAGAAACACGACACTCCACACATATGGGTATTGCGGCCAGCACCGACGGTGCCGAGGTCGTCGCACTTGATGACTGGATCGAGCGACACAACATTTCCCGAGTCGACTTCATCAAGCTTGACGTCGACGGGCACGAGTGCCGCGTGCTGCGCGGCGCCGTGGAAACGTTGAGGAAGTTTCGACCGAGCCTGCTGGTTGAATTCATGCCGTACGGTCTGGAGGAAGCCGGCGCATCGCTGGCCGACTTGGTGAAGATCCTGACGGATCTTCACTACACGTTCTTCCGTGTTCCTGACTTAACGGCACTACCCAACACGACGCCATTGTTGCAGGACATCATTCCCGACGGCGGCAGCCTCAACGTGCTCTGTCGCCCTGAGGCATGACCGGCGGCGGGCATCCCTTGAGCCGCCTCCTGCCGCAGCCGATATATCCGTATTCCGGGATTCACGACCGTGTAGTCATGCGCACTGAAGTTTGCCGAGAAATCCACCCCAAGAATCGCAACAGGCTGCTTGAACTCCTTCACCAACTCATACTTCCCGGTCTGTAATGCATTAAGCAAAGCGTACACGTGTCGCTGCGGATGTCGCTCGCCGAGACGCTCCATGTTCTTGTAGATGAACTCATGCAACACGAGATATTGTGGCCGCTCTCTTTCGAGCCACTCTGCGGGTTCGGCATCCGGAACAAGTGGAAGCACGATATGCTTGAACCCGTGTGGAATTACCGGGTTGAAGTACACGTCCTCGCGGTACTGCCGGAAGGTACCGATGGTGGCGCCAAGCGGTATCTCCGCGGCGATCCAGTCTTTCGCGACATCCTGATTGTTGCGTCGATATTCGAGTTGCAGAAACGCGAGGTCGCCCATCATGGTCCACGCCAGTGCCGATGCAGCCAGTGCGCTGACCACCCAACGTCGCGTGCCCGCATACTCAAAGGCATCAGTGATCACCTTGGCGGAAAGCAACGCCAACAAGGGCAGGAGCGGCAAGAGGTAGCGAACCACAACCCAGGATGCAAAGGTCGCGATCACGAAATACGGGATTGTCCCCGCCAGCAGCAGTTGTTGTTCCCGCGTGCGCCGCCAGACGGCAACGACGATACCGGCAAATGCCAGCACGTACAGGGGAGTCCCAAGTGCCTGCCTGAGCATCGTCCAACCGTACTGGTAGAGGCCGGGCCCCATTTCAACCGCATCAGGAAACGGGTTGGTTTCGTAACGCCATGTGACATGGAGGCCGGCCAAGAACATTCTTGGATTTACAAGGCTATGTGGACTCGTCAACGCATAGCCCCCAGCTGCGCACAGCGCAAGGATCAGGCACACACGCCACGTCGCTGTTGACCAAATCCGCCGTGGGTCGCTCCACCCGTCGCGCAAGAGATAGGCGACGAGTGGTGCAATGCCGAACACCGCGAGCGGAAGTCGAAGCGCACTTGCGACGCCTACAACAAATCCTGCATAGACAAGTGGACGTATGCCCAAGGGCTGATCAGCCCGAAACACCCGAACGGCGGTATAGACAACCAGCAAGGCCAGGAACGCTGATATCTCATCGGGCCGCAGATGCTGGGCGCTCGCGATGTGTGCAGGCATCACCGCCAAGAGCATCGCTGCAACCGCGCCCGTCGGTCGGCTAAACAGTTGGCTACCGACCTCATAGACCAACAAGATCGTCAACACTGCGATGCCGACGAGGAAATACCTTCCAAGCAACAGCGTGGCCGCAATACGGTTGACCTGCCCAAGCGAGTCACCAAGAAGCCCGGCAAAGAAAAAGATCGCGTTCAGGATCGTGTAGTAGAACGTGCCTCCGTACTGGAAGTGCTTGGGAATCATCACGCCTTCGACAAGCACGCGCGCAGCGGTGAGATGAGGCACCTCGTCCGGATGATACGAGAACAGAGGATGTCCAGCGTCCGGCAACCCCCATCGAATTCCGTAAAGGCGCAAACCAAGTGCCAACCCTAGAATTCCCGCGACCACAATTGCAGCCGAATAGTTGCGCCAGATCGATTGGCGCAGTTTCAGACTGATCCTCAGCTCACGAAATTCCGACATTTGGGAGAATTGAAATTGGTTGGCTCGTCGCTCTATCAGCTATGCACAACCGGGAAAGAATGAATAACGATCGAAGCCGACGGTTCACGAACCGTCACGAGCCCGCTCGGGCATGCGCGCGAGTATTGCGACTGGAATCGACGAGCTACCAGGCAAGTGCCACGCGTGAACCATAGTCATGCGGCGCTGCAACCGTTCCAGTGGATAGTAGGATGAGCGGAAACTTGGGCTTACAAGGCTCAACATCAGAACGTGCTGACATCCCTTTTCTGCCAGGTACTGTTCCATTACCTGGTCCGTCCACTCCTCGCGAGGCGGGATGTAACTCACGCGCTGGCCGTACAAGCCAAGAATCGAGGGTTTGATGCTGAATACGCAGCCACCTTCGGGCACCATCCTCCCGGCCGCACGGTGAGCATCCACGAGCGCACGCTCTAACAGCAATTTTTGCGTTGCCTGGTTAGGAGCCCCGCCGAACCACAAAATACTCCGCCGGAAATCTTCTGCCACATCTGGAAGAGGGGTAAAGAACCGTTTGGCGGTCAGCGCGAGATCGGGCAACAGCAGGATGCATATCGGCAGCGCCACCAGAAGCTTTAGGGCCAAGGGTTTGACTACGGGCAGACGCAAGGGCACCCGCTCCAACACCAAGAGCCCATGAACCAGGAGTACGGGAACAATGACATAGACAAACCGTTTAGCCTCGGCGGGAAACGGCCACAACAATATGATCACAAGATAGGAAACAACATAAATACCGTCCAATGCGCCCTGCCGTATTCGCCAGACCGTCCCCCCAATCGCCAGCGCCGCAACAGCTGCCAAGACAATCGCGCCGACTTCGCTCGAAGAGAAGTTGGCGAGCCAACCCCACCAAAGACTCTTGGACTGAAGGACTAAATGCTGGATTAAGTATCCGAGTGGGTCGGACCCATACTTTTCCATCAATGAATCAACGTATCCAAAGTTTGATGGGCGCAGAAGTTGCCACAACGCAATGGGCAACAATGCGGCGCTAGCTAGCCAGGTCCATTTTGGTGGCCTTCGAACTGCAAGATATGTCAGTAGCGCAACCAGCATTGCGAGGCCCACGGTGCGAGTCAGGGCGGCGGCGGCAACGCTCACGACCGCGGCCCACAGCCAACGCAGATCGCCGTGGCGTTCATATGCAGTCGCACACATGAGAGATACCAACACGAAGAACAGGTAGACATTCTCGCTCAATATCGAAAGCGCCTGCATGTAGGTCCCCGGAAGCAGCGCAAAGACAACCGGCAGACCCACCGCGACCGAAACGGACTGACCCAGCGCGCGAAGCCACAACCAGAGAACGACCATACTTCCGATCAGGAACGCGGTCGTTATGAGGTGGGCTCCCAGAAGATTGTTGGCCCCGCCGAATAGCGCCAGAACCAACGGATAGACCGGCGGATACTGGCTGACTTTGGCGAAGTGTTCAGCAACCGCGCTGTGGGGCGTCCACGGAGAAAGATAATGCGCAGTCAAAAGATACGTCGCGTTGTCACCGCCAAGATCCCCGAGTTGATCGCTCCAGCTCCACGCGATATACGCGACGCTGATAATGAGGAATGCAATGGCGGGCGCCAATGCTGCCCATTGCATTCCTCGTAGTGGTGCGACGCCAGATAGCGACGAATCAGGCACGGAACAGCCCGTACTTCAATATGCAGTAGACAGCGCGGAACCCGTCTTTCCACCCGATCTTCTTGCCCTCGGCGTAGGTGCGACCGTAGTACGAAATTCCCACTTCAAATATCCGGACGCCCGGCAGTCGTGCGATCTTCGCCGTTACCTCAGGCTCAAATCCGAACCGGTCCTCTTCAATCTCGATGCTCTGAATCATTTCACGTCGAAAAACCTTGTAACACGTCTCCATGTCGGAGAGATTGAGGTTGGTGAACATGTTCGAGAGAAGCGTCAGCATACGATTGCCAACGTAGTGCCAAAAGTACAGTACGCGATGTGGATCATGCCCATGGAACCTGCTGCCAAACACCACGTCCGCCTTACCTTCAACGATCGGTTTGGTAAGGCGAGAGTACTCCTTCGGATCGTATTCAAGATCGGCGTCCTGAATGATCACAATATCGCCCGTTGCGGCCGCGATTCCGGTCCGAAGGGCAGCTCCTTTGCCCTGATTGCGCTCATGGCAGATCAAAACATCGATACGCGACCGCAAGGGCCCCTCCAGCAACTGGCGGGTTCCGTCGTGGGATGCGTCATCGACAACGACGATCTGCTTGCGACCAGAGGGTGAAGCATGCACCTCATTGAGGATCCCGCTAATAGTCCCAACCTCGTTGAAGCAGGGAATCACTACTGAAAGCACCGGATCGTTCACAACACCTCCAAGCGGATAGGCTGCACCGTCGTTCCTCATTTGATATGTGATGGGTCGTCGACCCGCACTAGCATTCCCAGTGGGCGTTGCCGACCGCCTTCTTGAACATAGTCGAT